>NZ_JAPFCE010000167.1:0-492 GCF_026240895.1 Pseudomonas sp. DCB_AW | reverse complement strand
AGCCTGATCCACTACCAGTGAAAGTAGTGTTCAGTCTATTTCTATCACATATCCAAATTTTTAAAGAACGATCTGACAAAAGTCAGAAATCAACATTCATCAACGAATGTTCATTTCTAAGTTCTGACAAGCTACTGCGTGCTGCGAAAAGTGGTGGAGCCAAGCGGGATCGAACCGCTGACCTCCTGCGTGCAAGGCAGGCGCTCTCCCAGCTGAGCTATGGCCCCGTATTCTACGGCTGAACCATGTAATGGTAGGTCTGGGCAGATTTGAACTGCCGACCTCACCCTTATCAGGGGTGCGCTCTAACCAACTGAGCTACAGACCTATAACAGGGTCGCGTTACAGCATCGTCTTTATACAAGTGAATCAAGCAATTCGTGTGGGAGCTCATCAGCAGGCTGATGTCGTCGATTAAGGAGGTGATCCAGCCGCAGGTTCCCCTACGGCTACCTTGTTACGACTTCACCCCAGTCATGAATCACACCGTGG
>NZ_JAPFCE010000055.1:0-35882 GCF_026240895.1 Pseudomonas sp. DCB_AW | reverse complement strand
GTGAACCCGCTCCCACAGGTAGTGTGCTTAACCTGTGGGAGCGGGTTCACCCGCGAAAGGGCCGGTACAGGCAATAAAAAAGCCACGAGGTCACCCCCGTGGCTTTCGTTCACAACAGTGTCGCTTACAGCGCCATGTCGTTCTCAGGCTTGCTTTCAACCGCTTTGCCTGGCGCAGCACCGAAATCGACGCTGGCGTCGATCACGGGCGGCTTCTCCAACTGCAGCACTTCAGCGGTGTAGTTCCACTCTTTCTGCGTGGCGGCTGCCGAATCATTCAACTTGGTACCGTAGCTCGGCACGATCTCTTTGATCTTGGCTTGCCACTCAGGCGTCGCCACCTTCTCTTTGAACACGGTTTCGAGCACGTTCAGCATGATCGGCGCAGCAGTGGAAGCACCTGGCGAGGCACCCAGTAGGCCGGCAATGGTGCGGTCCTCGGAGGCCACGACTTCGGTGCCCAGCTTCAGCACGCCGCCTTTCTCGGCATCACGCTTGATGATCTGCACGCGCTGGCCCGCCTGCCACAGGCGCCAGTCTTCTTTCTTGGCGTTCGGGAAGTAGGTGCGCAGGGCTTCGAAGCGGTCGTCGTCAGACAGCATCAGCTGGCCCGCGAGGTACTCCACCAGCGGGTACTGTTCGATACCGACCTTGGTCATCGGCCACACGTTGTGCAGCGTGGTGCTGCCCAGCAGGTCGAGGTACGAGCCGTTCTTCAGGAACTTGGTCGAGAAGGTCGCGAATGGCCCGAACAGGATCACGCGCTTGCCGTCCAGCACGCGGGTGTCCAGGTGCGGTACCGACATGGGTGGCGCGCCAGTCGACGCGATGCCGTAGGCCTTGGCCATGTGCTGCATGGCAACGGTTGGGTTCTCGGTCACCAGGAACGAACCGCCCACCGGGAAGCCGGCGTATTCCTTGGCCTCAGGGATGCCCGACTTCTGCAGCAGCTTCAGCGCGCCGCCGCCGGCACCGATGAACAGGAACTTGGCGTCGGTGGCCGATTCGGTACCGTCCTTCAGGTTCTTGTACTCGACGTGCCAGGAGCCGTCCTTGTTGCGGGTGATGTCCTGCACTTCGCTGGACAGCTTCAGGTCGAACTTGTCCTGGGTCTTCAGGTGGCCAACGAACTGGCGGGTGATCTCGCCGAAGTTGACGTCGGTACCGATCGGCGTCCAGGTCACGGCCAGCTTCTGGTTAGGGTCGCGGCCTTCCATCATCAGCGGGACCCACTTGGCGATCTGCGCGTGGTCTTCGGAATATTGCATCGGGCGGAACAGCGGGCTGGCCTGCAGCGCGTCATAACGCTTCTTGAGGAACTTGATGTTGTCATCGCCCCAGACGAAGCTCATATGCGGGGTGCTGTTGATGAACGAATGCGGGTTCTTCAACACGCCCTGACGCACCTGCCACGACCAGAACTGGCGGGAGATCTGGAAGGCTTCGTTGATTTCGATGGCCTTGGTGATGTTGACGTTGCCGTCTTTGTCTTCCGGGGTGTAGTTCAGCTCGGCCAGCGCGGAGTGGCCGGTACCGGCGTTGTTCCAGCCGTTGGAGCTTTCTTCGGCGACACCGTCCAGGCGTTCGACCATTTCCATCGACCAGCTCGGCTCCAGCTCGTGCAGCCAGACCGCCAGGGTGGAACTCATGATGCCGCCGCCGACCAGCAGCACGTCGACTTTCTTGGTTTCTACCGCGTGCGCTTGCATGACGCTCGCCGCGACAGCCAGACCCAGCAAGGTCTTGCCAGCTTTCTTGAACATTGATCAATCCCAATGGTTAGCACGTAAGGGAGGCCTAGGCGGGGCCTCGTGTCGTTCTGTCCTTCAGCGCGCGCTTGTTATTGATCATTGGAGTCAGCAGCCAAGAGAAACAGTGAACGCCCAGCCGATGGTCGAATTGACCCGCCATCGCTGAAACGTTTTTCCGATTGTATCTGAATTGCCAGCACAAACAAATTGAGGGGCTGCGCGTCAAGGCGACAGGTTGTCCCAGCCACGCGGGAATATTCGACAGCGATTGCAGTATTCTTCCGCCGCCCCTACTATTGCGATCATTTCTCATTCGCACCAGTACGCGCTCGCGCCGGATGCCGCCGTGGTTTCGATACCTGAGTTGAACACCTCGATCCATACCCTGTACCACAGCCATTCGCGCTGGTTGCTTGGCTTTTTGTACCGGCGCCTGGGCAGCCGTTGCGATGCTGCCGACCTGGTTCAGGACACGTTCCTGCGCATCCTCAACCGCCCGCGCCAATTCGACGGGGAGCGCGCTGAACGCTCCTACCTGGCCACCATCGCCCGTGGCCTGTGCGTGGACCACTGGCGGCGCCAGCGGCTGGAACATGCCTGGCTGCAACAGCTGGCGTTGCAGCCCGAAGCCGTGCAGCCTTCCCCCGAGCAGCGAGCGATCATCGTCGAAACCCTGCACGAGGTGGACGCGATGCTGTTGCGCTTGCCCGGCAAGGTGCGCCAGGCGTTTCTGCTGGCACAAATCGATGGCCTGGCCTACCGCGATATCGCCGCGCACATTGGCGTCAGCGAACGCATGATCAAGAAGTACCTGGCGCAGGCCTTTTTGCACTGCGCCATCCTTGAAGCCGAACTCGACGGCGTGCTGGTGGAATGACGCCATGAGCACACCCACACAGAAACTCAGCCACGCCAGTTTGCAAGAAGCCGCGCACTGGTACGTGCAACTGCAGGACGAGGACGCCGGCCCGCAGGTGCACCACCAGTGGCAACACTGGCTCGACCAGCACGGCGACCACCGCGCAGCCTGGCACTACGTGCAACGTGTCGGCCAGCGCTTCGCGCCTTTGCAGGCCGAAGGCGCTGCCGCGGGCCGGGCCCTGCGCGAGCAAGACTCGCGCCGCTTCAGCCGGCGCACCGGGCTCAAGACGTTGCTGGTGCTCGGCGCCAGCTCGCTGCTCGGCTGGCAGGCCTGGCGGGGTGCGCCACTGCCGGGCTGGGGTGCCGACCTTGCCACCGGCATTGGTGAAACCCGGCAAACCCGCCTGGCCGACGGCAGCCAGCTGTGGCTGGGCGCCCAGAGTGCAGTGGACCTGGAGTTCTCTGCGCTGAGCCGCGTGCTCACGTTGCGTTTTGGCGAAATCCTGGTGGAAACCGCCGCCGACTCGCGCCGGCCATTTTTTGTCGACACCGCGCAAGGTCGCATGCAAGCCCTGGGTACCCGTTTTGCGGTGTGCCAGCAGGGCGAGACCACGCGGCTGGACGTGTACGCCGGTGCGGTCGAAGTGTGCACTGCGCAGCGGGCCAAGCGCCTTATTGTCCAGGCCGGGCAGCAGGTGGTCTTCACCGCCCAGGGCATCAGCGCGCCGCGCCCGGCGCAGAGCGCGGGCGAGTCGTGGATTCATCAGCGCCTGAATGCCGAGGACATGCCCCTGGCGCAGCTGTTGCAGACGCTGGGCCGCTATCGCCATGGCCACCTGGGCTGGCACCCGTCGGTGGCACAGCTGTCGGTGATGGGGGCTTTTCCGCTCAACGATACCGACCGCGCACTCGACCTGCTGCAGGCGGCGCTGCCGGTTCGTGTGCAAAGGCTGACGCCCTGGTGGGTGAGCGTCGAGCCGGCGTGAGGAGTGGGGCTGGTGGTTGCCGATAGGTTTGTAGCGCCATACCCCCCACAATCCTCATGCAAAAAAACCGCACCAACCGGTTCCCTTTTCCCAATCTCGTTCGGTTAACCCCTCACAACCTCCCTCAACTGACCGTATCGACCTCAGGGACCAGCATGCCGACGCCCCTCCACCCCGCCTTTCGCCTGGCGCTTGCCGCCCCGCTTTCCCTTTGTGCCGCTGCACCGCTGATGCTGCCGGCGACTTTGGCGCACGCCGAACAAGCGATCAATGCCGAGACTGCCTTCAATATCGCCCCGGGCTCACTGACCAGCGCCCTCAACCAGTTCAGCAGCCAGGCCGGCATCTACCTGGCCGGCAGCAACGCATTGGCCGCCGGTAAAACCAGCCAGGGCCTGCAAGGCCGCTACAGCGTCACCCAAGGGCTGGCCCGACTGCTGCAAGGCAGCGGTCTGCAGGCTGTACCGCAAGGCAGCAGCGGCTATGTGCTGCAACCGGTCGAAGACGGCAATGCTTTGCAACTGGATGCCACCGCCATCAACGCCGCCACCCTGGCTGCCAGCAATGGCCAGGGCGACACGGGCTACCGTGCCGTCTCCAGCGCCACGGCCAGCAAGACCAGCAGCGCCCTCGCCGACACTCCGCGCTCGGTCTCGGTGGTGACGCGCCAGCGCATGGACGACCAGCAATCGCAAACCCTCACCGAAGTGCTCGGCTATGTACCGGGCATCTTCTCCCCACCCTTTGCCGGCGGTGACGGCCAGGCGGGCGACCTGTTCTTCATCCGTGGTTTCAACGCCACCGACTATGGCTACGGCCTGCTGCGCGATGGCCTGCGGGTGCAAGGCAACCGTTACGACACCAGCAGCGAACCCTATGGCCTCGAGCGCGTGGAAGTGTTCCGCGGCCCGACCTCGATCCTGTACGGCGAGAACGCCCCAGGTGGCGTGGTCAACCTGGTCAGCAAACGGCCGACCGCCGAGGCCCGCGGCGAAGTGCAACTGAGCTATGGCTCGCACAACCGCCGCCAACTGGGTGTCGACGTCTCCGGCCCGTTGAACGATGAAGGCAATGTGCTTGGCCGCCTGGTAATGATGGGCCGCAACGCCGATACCCAGGTCGATCACCAGCCTGATGACCGCCTCTACATCGCCCCGTCGCTGACCCTGAACTTCGACGAGTTCAACAGCCTGACCGTGCTGGCCACCTACCAGCGCGACCGCACCTTGATGGAGTTGGGCTACCCCGCAGCCGGCACCTTGCTGCACAACCCCAACGGCAAGATCGACAAGGACCAGCTGTCCGGCAACCCGGACTGGGACAACTTCGAACGCGAAACCTGGAGCCTGGGCTATGAGTTCAGCCACCGCTTCAACGACACCTGGCAGTTCCGCCAGAACTCGCGCTATATGCAGTCGCGCATCGACCGCCAGGAAATGTGGCCAGGCAGCCTGAACAACGGCGGCTTCGGCACCACCTTGGGCAACACTGCCTACGACCGATACAACAAGTCCATCGCCTACTCGCTGGACAACCAGTTCGAAGGCCACTTCGACAGCGGTGCGTTCGAACACACCCTGCTGCTGGGGGCGAGCCTTGACCGCACTTCGTTCAACCAGGACTGGGATGCCGGCAACGGCGGCACCATCAACGTGTTCAACCCGGTCTGGAATGGCAAACCAAGCACGCCCCTGCATGTGCAGAACGCCTTGCTCGATCAGACCATGTACGGCCTTTACAGCCAGCTGCAAAGCAAGGTCGACAACTGGGTGTTGCTGCTCGGCGGGCGCCTGGACCGGGTCAACAGCCAGTTCCGCAACAAGGCCGGCACCCTCAATGCACAAGCCGACATGGACAGCTGGGACAGCGACTTCACCTGGCAGACTGGCGTGATGTACCAGTTCGAAAACGGCCTGTCGCCGTACTTCAGCTATTCCACCGCCTTTGCCCCCACCCAGCAGACCGAGAGCAAGAGCGGCCCGCTGGACCCGACCACCAGCGAACAGTATGAAGTGGGTATCAAGTACGAGCCCAAGGGCTGGAACACTGCCTTTACCGCGTCGGTGTACGACCTGCGCAAGAAGGACGATGTGCTGTTCGACTCAAGCGTCGGCGACTACCGCCAGATCGGCGCCAGCCGCGCCAAGGGTGTGGAACTGGAGCTCAACAGCGACCTGAGCGAAAACCTCAACCTCACCGCGGCCTACACCTACACCGATTCGCGCATTACCAAGGACGTGGCGGGCTCGCTGTATGAAGACCACCAGATGACCGGCGTGCCGCGCAACCAGGCATCGGTGTGGAGCACCTACCGTTTTCGTGACGGGCTGTTGAAGGGGCTGCAGATCGGCGGTGGCGTGCGTCACTTCGACAGCACCTTCGCTTATACCCCGGCGAGCCTGTACGGCAAGCTCGATACCGGTGATGTCACGCTGGTGGATGCCAAGGTGGGGTATACCCTAGACGAACATTGGTCAGTCGAGGTCAATGCCCGCAACCTGTTCGACAAAGAGTATGTAGCAGGCTGCAACAACGCCGGGCGTTGCTACTGGGGTGAAGAGCGGACCTTGCTCGGTACCGTTTCGTTGCGCTGGTGACCCCTTAAACAAAAGACCCCGGCCATCTGCATGACCGGGGTCCTTGGATCACGCCGCAAGCGTCGCGATCAGGGTATCGCCAAGATTACTGCGGCTGAGGCAGCTTATCGATCGGGCCGCAGCCACCGATGACCTTGGAGATGGAAACCGAAGGGTGGAACAGGTAGTCGTACGAGCAGTTCTTCTGCTGGTTGTAGACTTGACCAGTGCAGCCGGACAGCAGGGCAACGCCCGAAACGACAGCAACGGCAACAGTGGCTTTCAACAGCTTTTTCATACTAAGTCCTTTAAATGAATCGTCGGCCATCGTACTGATGGCGCCCGGATCATACAGAACCAAGGCATTGGATCCAAGTCGCACGGGCTGCGATGTAACAATACGTCGCGTTATCGCAGCATTAACCGACAGTTGAAAAGTAAGCCGCCGGGGAAGATAGTCTGTAGTTCTGCCTTGTACCTGCACTATTACAGGAGTTCCCCCCATGCTGGGTGTTACCGACTACGGCGCCTTCGTCATCGCCTTCATCATCGTCCTGGCCATCCCTGGCCCGGGCAACTTTGCCTTGATCACGGCCACGGGCAAGGGTGGCATCAAGGCCGGTTTGGCGGCGACCTTCGGGGTAATCCTGGGTGACCAGGTGCTGCTGTGGCTGGCCGTGGCCGGCGTTGCCACCTTACTTGCCGCCTACCCTGCCGCCTTCCACGTGGTGCAATGGGCGGGGGCTGCGTACCTGGCCTACCTGGGCCTGCGCATGGTGCTGAGCAAACCCGGCGGCGCCCCGCGTGCAAGCCGCATGGACAACGGCCACTACTTGCGCCAGACGATGATGATCACCTTGCTCAACCCCAAGGCGATCATGTTCTACATGGCGTTTTTCCCGCTGTTCGTCGACCCGGTGAAGCACCAGGGTTTGCTGACCTTTGGCTTTCTTGCGGCGACCGTGGCGGTGGTGACGTTCCTGTATGGGCTGATTGCGGTGGTGTTGACCCACAAGCTGGCCGAACGTATGCGCGCAAACCCACGGATTGCCAACCTGTTCGAGCGGTTGGCGGGGGTTTGCCTGGTTGGGTTCGGGATCAAGCTGGCGGCGATGCGCTGAGGGTTGTCATTTGGATTCGAGATAGCCGGGGCTGCTGCGCAGCTCACGGCTAATCGAACTGGGCACTTGCCACCGTTCAACCCTGACGCCGCATGTACTCCGCAAAAAGTGGCACGGTGAAATCCAGGAAACCATGATCGGTACTGTAGGCCATGCCTTTGGAGATAACCTTAGCTCTGGTCGGCCCCAAGGATGATTGGGTTCGACCCAGTGCCTTCGCGATATCACTCACGGCATAAGGCCCATTACCAAGCTCCGACATGGCTTTGACGAATAGCACTTCCCCTGGGGTCAACTGATCTATCCGAACTCTGAAAAAACCTGCATCGAGCAAAGCCAACGTTTCAGAGTATGAATGGACTACATCTTCTAGTGAAATTTCTGGGCCTTCAGCACAGTTCCACGCAGTAGAGGCCCATTCTTGCAAAAAGAACGGATACCCCTTGGTACGGACGACAATCTCCTGTAATGCGGCTTGTGCAATAGATGCCTCCTCGTCCACGATGGGCTTTAGTACTGCTTGTGCGGCAGCTTCTGCATCCAGTGCATTGATTTCGGGATAGAGAAACAGCCGCTCGGCATAAGACTTTGCCTCGCCAGCAAGGCGCGCCACCTGAGGCAGGCCGGCTCCGACCAGTAGCACGGGCAGGCCTTCTTGAGACATACGATGCATCGAAACAATCAATGCGCGCAGGTCCGCCTCTGACAGGTACTGCACCTCATCGATCAGCAATATCCAGCCTTTGCCTGCAGCCTTTGCAGCCCGCCCGATAACGTTGAAGAGGTCTGGCAAATCGTATTGAAGGTTGCCACTGTCGGCCAACCCCGGTTCTGGCTCCACCCCAACCTCCACACCGGCAATATCGATTTTGAAGATAGAGGCAAAACCCCGAAGACCTTTCAGACCTCGATGGGCGATCTGCTTGGCGGCTTCTACAGTCGAGAGTGACCTCATGACCTTACGCATTTCTGGATAAAGCAGACGAGCCAGGCTCTCTTCTTCCGGAGACTCGACTTTGGATACCAGTAAGCCCTCGTCCTCTGCGATTTTCCCGACTTCGTTCAGCAGTACGGTCTTGCCGGTGCCTCTCAAGCCGAGAAGCATCATGGACCTTGCACTGCGGCCATTGACTGCTCGACCACAGGCTATTCGGGCATGCTCCAGCACTACATCCCGCCCAGCCAACTCGGGGGGCCGGCTGCCGGCGCCAGGTGCGAAAGGGTTGCGGTACGGGTCCATGGGCCACCTCTCAGATGGAGCTATAGCAATAGATAGCTAAGTCTAGCTAAAATTACTATCTATCAGTAGATTTTGCTATCAGAACCACCTGATCGGGCGAATCCTATCGGCCTCAGCTTTCCGCCCTACAGCCAAGCTTCAGTTTTTTCCCCTATCTTGTAGTCCATTTCCCAAACATACTCCCGAGCCGCTCAAACTGTTGCTAGTGCTTGGGTCGCGCTCTAGTCTCGCCGTGTCGTTGCCAAATCAACGACTGGCTTTGACAGGCCGACAACCCAAGTTTCCGCTGCAGCGCTTCATGGCGGCTGTACATAGGGCACATTCGTGTGCGCCGGGTTGCTTGGGTACCGGTCTGTCAACCTGTGTATAGCTGCCTCCATTCGTTTGACAGCGTTGCCAGGCAGCTCCACTTACCCAAGGAGCTTTCATGCGCAAGATAGTCCCCGATCCGCCCTACTCCCTCGATTCCTCGCAGATATTGCAGGACACCCTGATTCAATCCACAGAGTACGTCCTCTGTGCCCTGTCTTTAGCCCGCCAATCAGTGCAACTCAAGCCCACCTCCCCCAACTCGATCGTGATGCAGGCAGTCATCCACGAGATGGAGGCAGTACAAAGCCTGGTTGAGTCCGCATTGATGCAATTGCAGATGCAGCCGCACATCCCCGCAGCGCCGCGCACGGTCCATTGAGCGTTCGAATAGCTGCGTAGCCAGGCCCGGCCCCTTCGCGGGCAAGCCCGCTCCCACAGGGCTCTTCTCCATACCTGTGGGAGCGGGTTCACCCGCGAAGAGGCCAGGCCCGGCACTAAAGATTCCAGGGAGTTAAATGACGACTACAGCCACCCGAAAGCCGCCCACCACTGTCGGCGTGACGACGTTCTACCAAGGCGAAAACCAAACCCACCCACTCTTTCGCATCGAGCCCGGCATCTGCTGCCAAAGCGCCCGCGAACAGGCATCCGAGCTGATGGGCTATGTACGCGACATGACCCTGACGGGGTTGATGGAGGGCGATCAGAAGTTGATCTGGGCTTCGCATTACCTGAGCGCGATGGCCAAAGCGCTGCTTGATGATGCGGAGCTGGGGATGATGAAGCATTAAGGCTAGGTAACGAAGGCATCGGACCTCTCCGCCTATGCGCCATCATCAAGATGGCTATCTCACTACTACGTGCGTGCAGGCACAATCCGCTACCTGATGCTCTACGGCAGTGATAAGACGGCTCAATCCAGAAGCATTAAACGAGCGAAGGAAATTCTTGACGCCCTGCGAGGTAAAAATCATGAGTAACACAGCCCATCACGACGAGATGCCAATCCTCGATCTAGATTTGAGCAATACCAAGCCTTTCGAAGCCTCTCGGTTCCTTGATAGCCCTGAAACCATTGCCGCGTTTCTAGCTGAAGCGATGAAGGCTAACGACGCTCAGGTCTTGATGCACGCCATGGGAGAAGTGGCGAAAGCAAGGGGCGTGAACCAGTTCGCTCAGGATGCCGGGGTAAACCGAGAATCTCTTTATAAAACACTCAAAGGCGGCGACAAGACTCGTTTCGCTACAGTTCAGAAGCTCATGCTTGCCCTGGGAGTGGAGTTAACGGTTAGACCGCTTGATAAGCATCTAGCGTAAAAGATGCCGCCTAGACCAAGGTGACATCTTTTATGACGCCGACCAGGCGACCGATGAGGGCGTATTAGAGACCAACGAAAAAGCCCCTGAAAACTCATCGTTTTCAGGGGCTTCATCTACCACATGTATGGCGGAGAGATAGGGATTTGAACCCTAGGTACTGTTGCCAGTACAACGGATTTCGAATCCGTCCCGTTCGACCACTCCGGCATCTCTCCAATGGCGCGCATCATACCAGCGAATTTCTGAAACGCAAACCTTTATTTCAAAAAAATTCGCGTGGTATCAGGCGCTTGCGTGAACGGGCCGCTTACAGCGGCACGCCCAGGCGCTTGGCAACTTCTTCGTAGGCTTCGATGACGTCGCCCAGGCCCTGACGGAAGCGGTCCTTGTCCATCTTCTTGCGGGTTTCTTTGTCCCACAGGCGGCAGCCGTCTGGGCTGAATTCGTCGCCCAGGACGATCTGGCCGTGGAAGACGCCGAACTCCAGCTTGAAGTCGACCAGCAGCAGGCCGGCGTCATCGAACAGCTTGTTCAGCACTTCGTTGACTTTCAGCGACAGCTTTTTCATTTCGACCAGCTGCTCGGCGGTGCCCCAGCCGAACGCGACAACGTGGGATTCGTTGATGAAGGGGTCGCCCTTCTCGTCGTTCTTCAGGAACAGTTCGAAGGTGGACGGCTCCAGCTTGATGCCCTCCTCCACGCCCAGGCGCTTGACCAGGCTGCCCGCGGCGTAGTTACGCACGACGCACTCGACTGGGATCATGTCGAGCTTCTTCACCAGGCACTCGTTGTCGCCCAGCAGCTTGTCGAACTGGGTCGGCACGCCGGCTTCTTCGAGCTTTTGCATGATGAAGGCGTTGAACTTGTTGTTCACCATGCCTTTGCGGTCGAGCTGTTCGATGCGCTTGCCGTCGAACGCCGAGGTGTCGTTGCGGAACAGCAGGATCAAGCGGTCGGCGTCGTCGGTCTTGTAAACCGATTTGGCCTTGCCGCGGTAAAGTTCTTCGCGTTTTTCCATGATGGGCTCCGCTTGCTTGAGTAGTTGGGCTAGGCGATTTCGCGCCAGTCGAGCCCGTGTTCCTGATTCGCCACCTGAAGCCAGTCCGGGTCGCACCCAAGGGTGTCGACGAAACACTGGCGGGCCAGTTGTGGCAGGTTGTTCTTGCTGCTGAGGTGGGCCAGCACCAGGTGTTGCAGGTTGCTCCAGCCCAACTCGTCCACCAGGCGCGCAGCCTGGTGATTGTTCAAATGCCCTTGCGCGCCACCCACCCGCAGCTTCAAGAAGGCCGGGTAGTGCCCGCGCGCCAGCAGGTCACGGCAGTGGTTAGCCTCGATCAACAAGGCATCCAGGCCTTGGTAGCGCTCCAGCAACAACGCATCGTACGAGCCCAGGTCGGTGAGCATGCCGAAACGCCGTCGGCCGTCGCTGAACACGTACTGCAACGGCTCGTAGGCGTCGTGTTCGACGCGCGCCGCCGTCACCTCCAGGCCACCGATGCGCAGGCTGTCGCCACACGCGAGAAAACCGGCCACCTCCACCGGCTTGCGCAGGCCGCGCAAGGTCCCTTGGCTGAGGTAGACCGGTACATTGTAGCGCCGCGACAGCAACCCCACCCCATGCACGTGGTCGGCATGTTCGTGGGTGACCAGCACGGCGCTAAGCTGTGCTGCGCTGACCCCGAGCAGCGCCAGGCGCCGCTCGGTTTCACGCAGGGAAAACCCGCAATCGACCAGGATGAGCGTGTCACCACTGGCGATCAGCGTGCCGTTTCCCTGGCTGCCGCTTCCGAGTACCGCGAAGCGCACTTAACCCAGGTGGTCCTGAATGGCGCTCAGCACGCGGCGGGCGACATCGGCCGGAGCCACGGTGTTGATGTTTTTCTCGACCGTTACCTGCACGCTTTCACCAACCTTGCTCAGGCGCACCTGGTAGCGTTCGGCACGGGCTTCACGCTCTTCCTTGGACGGCGCACTGCCGAACAGGCGGCTGAAGAAGCCCGGCTCGTTCTGCTTGTCGTCAGGCTTTTCGGACAGGTTGATGTAGTACAGGCCCAGGCTGCGGTTGATGTCTTCGACACGCCACTCGCCACCTTGCTCCAAGGCGCGGCCTACGCTGGACCAGGCGCGATCCAGGTCGGCGCCCAGGTACAGCACCGGGTTGCCGCTGCCGTCTTCGCTCAGGCTGACGCGGCTCGGGGCATCGAAATCGCGTGCGGCCAGCAGCGAGACCGACCCGCCCTTCTCGGCGCTGCGGTTCATGCTGGCAAGCATTTCGTCGACCAGCAGGGCATCGGCGCCAGTGTTGCTGGACGAGGACGGGAAACCAGGCTCGGCAGTGCTGCCGGCCGGGCGCTCGACGCTGACGATGTACACCTCGGAGGTGTTGCGTTGCACGCCGGGCTCCATGCGTACACGCACGCGCACTTCGCTGTCTGCGCTGCTGGCGGTGCTCGCCAGGCGCTGACCGAGTGACGCGGAGAGTTCGTCGAAACGCTGCCAGGTGGTGTTGAATTCGCCAGTCTGTGGGCGCTCTTCAGCAATGCGGAAGCCATTGTCTTCAAAGAACTGACGGGCTGCCGGCCAAACTTCGGCGGGCGAGCGCTGGGCCAGGACCCAACGGCTGTTGCCGCTGCGCTGCAGGCTGAAATCGCTGACTTCGGCACCCGCAGTCAGGGGCTGCGGGCGCGGTACTTCGAACTCGCCGGTGGCACGGTCATCAGCAACGTTACGCGGAATAGGCAACAGCGGGTCGAGGCGCTTGACGTTGCTGGCGTCCGGCGGCAGTTGCATCGGCGCAGTCGGGTGCGCCTGCAGGTAATCGCTGCCGCGGTCGCGGAAATAACCCTCGTCGCCCCACAGCCAGCCGCAACCGCTGGTGCTGGAAATGATCAGGGCAAGGGCGGAAAGACCAGCCAGTCGCTTCATGCGGTGTACTTCCTCGATTAAACCAGTACGCCGGACTGGCGCAAGGCAGTACGGACTTTTTCGTGACAGCCTTCGCTCAGCCAGGTCAGCGGCAGGCGAATGCCCTTGTGCATCAGGCCCATTTCAACGAGCGCCCACTTCACCGGAATCGGGTTGGCTTCGCAGAACAGGTCTTTGTGCAGCGGCATGAGTTTTTCGTTGATCGCGCGGGCCTTCTCGGCATTGCCCTCAAGGGCGGCCTCGCACAGATCGGCCATTTCGCGCGGGGCGACGTTGGCGGTCACGGAGATGTTGCCCTTGCCGCCCAGCAGGATCAGCTCGACTGCGGTCGGGTCGTCGCCGGACATGACGATGAAGTCCTTGCTGACGCCATCGAGGATGGCTTTGGCGCGGGCCAGGTCGCCGGTGGCTTCCTTGATGCCGATGATGTTCGGCACGGTCGACAGGCGGATCACGGTCTCGGCCTGCATGTCGCACGAAGTGCGGCCGGGCACGTTGTAGAGGATCTGCGGGATGTCGACGGCTTCAGCGATGTGCTTGAAGTGCTGGTACAAGCCTTCCTGGGTCGGCTTGTTGTAGTACGGCACGACCAGCAGGCAGGCATCGGCGCCAGCGTTCTTGGCGTTCTGGGTCAGGTGCACGGCTTCCGACGTGGAGTTGGCGCCGGTGCCCGCGATGACCGGGATGCGGCCATTGACACGTTTGACAACAAATTCGATGACCTCGATGTGTTCTTCAACAGTCAGGGTGGCCGACTCGCCGGTGGTGCCGACGGCGACGATCGCATGAGTGCCGTTTTCCAGGTGGAAGTCTACAAGTTTGCCGAGGCTGTCCCAGTCAAGACGCCCTTGTGCATCCATGGGAGTGACCAATGCCACCATACTGCCCGCAATCATGTAACTGCTCCTGCCGGAAAAAGAGAGCGGTAATGGTACTGGGGGCATCGGCCTTGCACAAGCGAAGCAGGCGGGCGGAGCATTCCCCTCGGCGGCTTATTTCGCTACCCTTGGCCCTTTGATCGGTGCAGCGCGGCCCGCCGGGCCGTCGACCTTGCTCCCCGCCGGCGTCCACGACCTCGCATGCGAGCCCCGGGCCCTGCCGACTGGAGGCTTTTGCCTGTCCTGCACCGACCGCTCATCGCTTTAGGAATGCTGCATGTCCACCCCCACCGTCCGCGAACAATTCCTTGTCATCAGTGCCCTGGGCCCAAACCCCATGGAACTGGCCAACGTCCTCAGCCGCGCTGCCTTCGAAAACCGCTGCGCGGTCGTCACTTCGCGCCTGAGCCGCCATGGCGAGACCAGCGCCCTGGTGCTGCAGGTCGGTGGCAGCTGGGACGCCCTGGCGCGTCTTGAAGCTTCCCTGCCGGGCCTGGGCAAAAAGCACGGCCTGACCCTCGATGTGGTGCGCAGCGCCGACCAGGAGGTGCGCCCGCAGGCGCTGCCTTATGTGGCCTATGTCAGTGCGGCCTACCGCCCGGACATCATCAATGAGCTGTGCCAGTTCTTCCTCGACCACCGCGTCGAGCTCGAAGCCATGACCTGCGACACTTACCTGGCGCCACAAACCGGCAGCAGCATGCTCAACGCCCAGTTCACCGTGATCCTGCCCGCCGGCACCCAGATCAGCTGGCTGCGTGACCAGTTCCTGGACTTTGCCGATGCCTTGAACCTGGATGCGCTGATCGAGCCTTGGCGCCCACAGAACCCCGTGTAAGGAAGCCCCTATGGCCGTAGCACTCGACCAACCCGTTGCCGATTTCCAGGCCCAGGCCACCAGCGGCCAGACGGTCAGCCTCGCCGAGCTTAAGGGTCGCCAGGTGGTGGTGTACTTCTACCCGAAGGACAGCACCCCGGGCTGCACCACCGAAGGCCAGGGTTTCCGCGACCAGCATGACGCCTTTGCCGCAGCCAACACCGTGGTGTTCGGCGTGTCGCGCGATGGCATCAAGTCGCATGAGAACTTCAAGGCCAAGCAAGGCTTCCCGTTCGAGCTGATCAGCGACAAGGACGAGGCCCTGTGCCAGCTGTTCGACGTGATCAAGCTGAAGAAGCTGTATGGCAAGGAATACATGGGCGTGGACCGCAGTACCTTCCTGATCGACAAGGACGGTGTGCTGCGCCAGGAATGGCGTGGGGTGAAGGTACCAGGGCATGTGGAGGCCGTTTTGGCGGCGGCCCAGGCTTTGAACAAGGCTTGAGATAGGTTGGGGCCGCTTCGCGCCCCATTCGCAGCACAAGGCTGCTCCTACAACGGCAACCTTGTGCTGCGAATGGGCCGCAAAGCGGCCCCAACGTCATTCAGAGCAGTGGCGAAACACTCGGCTCCTGCCGCGGCCAGGCATCCAGCACGGCCTTGAACAGCGTCGCCAGCGGGATCGCGAAGAAGATCCCCCAAAAGCCCCACAGCCCACCAAACAACAACACCGCGCAGATGATCGCCACCGGGTGCAGGCTGACCGCCTCGGAAAACAGCAGCGGCACCAGCACGTTGCCATCCAGTGCCTGAATGATCGCGTACACCGTCATCAGGTAGATGAACTGGTCCCCCCAGCCCCACTGGAACAAGGCAATCAGCGTCACCGGCACGGTGACCACCACCGCGCCCACATAAGGCACCACCACCGACAAGCCCACCAGCAGCGCCAGCAGCGCGGCATAGTTGAGCCCCAGGCTGATGAAGGCGATGTAGGTGGCAATCCCGCAGATCAGGATCTCGATACCCTTGCCACGGATGTAGTTGGCAATCTGCCGATTCATCTCGCTGCCCACCCGGTTCAACAGTGTGCGCTGGCGCGGCAGATAACCACTGACCCAGCGGGCGATCATTTCCCGGTCCTTGAGGAAGAAGAACACCAGGATCGGCACCAGCACCAGGTAGATCATGGCGTTGACCAGCAGCGGCAGGCTCGACAGCGAGAAGGTCAGCGCCCATTGGCCAAACTTGCCGATTTCACCGCGCACCGACTCGATAGCTCGCAACACCTGCTCATCCGACACCAGGTGTGGGTAGCGCTCAGGCAGCAGCAACAACAGCGACTGCCATTTGCCGAGCATGCCGGGCAACTCGTTGAACAGGGTGATCAGCTGGTGCCAGAGCAACGGCACCAGCACCAGCAGGATGACCGCCAGCGCCCCCATGAACAACGCGAACACCACCGCCACCGCCAGCCGAGTAGGCACGCGCAGGCGCTCCAGGGCGTTGACCAGGCCTTGCATCAGGAACGCCAGGACCATCCCCGCCAACACTGGCGCGAGCATACCGCCCAAGGTCAGTACTGCGGTAAACGCCAGAAACAGCAGGACCGCCAGCACCACCGCTTCTTCATCGGAGAAGTAGCGCTGCATCCAGTCGCGAAGCACTTTGAACATTGACGATCCTTGGTTAAGACTCAGGCCTTGCGCAGCCAGTAGGTGTAGGTACCGGCCTCGGCCGTTTCGTGCAGCAGGGTATGACCGGCCAGCTTGGCAAAAGTGCGGAAGTCACGCTGCGAGCCGGCATCGGTGGCAATCACCTTGAGCACCGCGCCAGTGGCCAGGCGGTTGAGTTCCATCTTCGCCTTCAGCAGTGGCAGCGGGCAGTTCAGCCCGCTGGCGTCGAGTTCGGCGTCGCAGGTCAGGGTGTCACTCATCAGGGGTTCTCCACACGCGGGTAGACGTCTTTGGTAACAGGCCCGCTAGGATACCGCCACTGGTCGCCAACGTGTGAGCGGGCTACAGTAGAGGCCTTTGACCCGACGCGAGCTTCGTGCATGAATCTACTGCGCCCTACCCTGTTGACGCTGGCCTGCCTGATGGCCCTTCCCGGCCATGCTGACGACCTGCCATCACTGGGTGATGCCAGCTCTGCGATCGTCTCGCCGCAGCAGGAACACCAGCTCGGCCGCGCCTGGCTCAGCCTGTTGCGTGGCCAGGTCAACCAGCTGAACGACCCGCAGCTCAAGGACTACGTCGAAACCAGCGTGTACCGCCTGGCAGAAACCAGCCAGCTGCAGGACCGACGCCTGGAATTCATCCTGATCGACAGCCGCGAGCTCAACGCATTCGCCGCCCCTGGGGGCATCGTCGGGGTCAACGGCGGCCTGTTCCTCAATGCCCAGACCGAGGGCGAATACGCCTCGGTACTGGCGCACGAACTGGCGCACTTGTCGCAGCGCCACTTTGCCCGTGGCGTCGAAGCCCAGCAACGCATGCAACTGCCCATGATGGCAGCGCTGCTGGCTGGCATCGTGCTGGCGGCCGGGGGCGCTGGCGACGCTGGCATCGGCATGATTGCCGGCACCCAGGCGGCGGCGATCCAAGAGCAGCGGCGCTTTTCGCGGCAAAACGAGCAGGAAGCCGACCGCGTCGGTATCCAGAACCTGGAAAAGGCTGGCTACGACCCGCGCAATATGCCGAGCATGTTCGAGCGCCTGGCGCGCCAGTACCGCTACGATGCCAAGCCGCCAGAATTCCTGCTGACTCACCCGGTTACCGAGTCGCGCGTTGCCGACACCCGCAACCGCGCCGAGCAGGCGCCCAAGGGCGGCATCGAAGACACCCAGCGCTACCAGTTGATCCGCGCCCGCGTGGCCCTCACCTACGAAGGCACCCCAGGCCTTGCCGCCAAGCGCTTCCGCGCCCAGCTGGATGAAGACCCCAAACTGGACGCCGCACGCTATGGCCTGGCCCTGGCGCAGATCAAGGGCGGCCAGCTCAACGAAGCCCGCGAACTGCTCAAGCCGTTGCTGGCCAAAGCGCCCAACGACATTACCTATAACCTCGCGCAGATCGACCTGGACATCACCAACAACCGCCTCGCTGACGCCCAGCAGCGTGCCGAGCGCATGCAGGGGCTGTACCCGGGCAACTACCCGCTGAAACAGGTGCGGGCCGACCTGCTGGTGAAGCAGAACAAGCCAGCTGAAGCGGAAAAAGTACTGAACGACCTGCTCAAGAGCCGGCCGGATGATCCGGATGTGTGGTACGACGTTGCCGAAGTGCGGGGGTTGTCGGGTAACACCATCGGCTTGCACCGGGCGCGTGCCGAGTACTTCACCTTGGTCGGTGACTTCGACCAGGCTATCCAGCAGCTGGATTACGCCAAGCGTCGTGCGGGGAGCAACTTCCCGCTGGCGTCACAGATCGATCAGCGCCAGCGCGAGGTCATGGAGCAGCAGCGGATGGTCAGGGAGATGATGGGGCGCTGAGTTTTTCGGGAGCGCTTGCGCTCCATTCGCAGCACAAGGCTGCTCCTACAGGAGATCGCATTCCCCTGTAGGAGCAGCCTTGTGCTGCGAATGGGCCGCAGAGCGGCCCCAGCATTTTCAGGCGTTACCCGAAAGCTTCAAGCGCGCCGCCTGGGTGAAATCCAGCATGCGGTTAAGCGGTTTGATCGCCTTAGGCACCAACGCCGGGTCAACAAAAATCTCGTTGCTGCCCGTGCGCAAGCATTCCAACACCCGCTCCAGCGTGTTCATCGCCATCCACGGGCAGTGCGCGCAGCTGCGGCACGCGGCGCCGTTACCGGCGGTCGGGGCCTCGACGAATTCCTTGTCCGGACACAGCTGCTGCATCTTGTAGAAGATGCCGCGGTCGGTCGCGACGATGAAGGTCTTGTTCGGCAGGGTCTGCGCGGCTTTGATCAACTGGCTGGTGGAGCCAACCGCGTCAGCCAGGTCGATCACCGATTCTGGCGATTCGGGGTGGACCAGAATTGCGGCGTCCGGGTAAAGCGCCTTCATGTCGGCCAACTGACGCGACTTGAATTCTTCGTGGACGATGCACGCACCGTCCCACAGCAGCATGTCGGCACCGGTCTGCTTCTGGATGTAGCGGCCCAAGTGCTGGTCCGGGCCCCAGATGATGGTCTCGCCGTTGTCCATCAGGCTTTCGACAATCTCCAGTGCGCAGCTCGAGGTCACCACCCAATCGGCACGGGCCTTCACGGCCGCCGAGGTATTGGCATACACCACCACGGTGCGTTCCGGGTGCTGGTCGCAGAAGGCCGAAAACGCTTCGACCGGGCAACCCAGGTCGAGTGAGCAGGTGGCTTCCAGGGTGGGCATCAGCACGCGTTTTTCGGGGGTGAGAATTTTTGCCGTCTCACCCATGAAGCGCACGCCGGCGACGATCACGGTTTCGGCGGGGTGGTTCTTGCCGAAGCGGGCCATTTCCAGCGAGTCGGATACGCAGCCGCCGGTTTCTTCGGCCAGCGCCTGGATCACCGGGTCGCAGTAGTAATGGGCGACCAGCACGGCGTTCTGGGCCTTGAGCTCGGCAGCGATGGCCGCACGGTATTCGGCCTCCTGCTCGGCTGTCAGCGGGTTGAGCTGTTTGGCGTCGAGGTGGGCCTGAACCAACAGGCGTTCGGAAATCTGGGTCATGATCGCTGGACCTGCAAGCGCGTGCGCGCATCAAATCGAGTGTATCACCCGGCCCTGGCAGATCGGCTAAGGGCGCCGGACGGCGCGCAGGCCATCACGGCCCTCTGCGGGCGCGGATTATTATCGGACGCCGAAGGCTACAGACAATCGAGGGAATTCAAAAGGGGTTTTTATGCAGCCTGCCCCGGCGAACGAGCCGGGGCAGGCTTAGCGAATCAACCTTGCGGCTGCAAGGCGGCAAGACGCATGGACATCAGCATGGCGAACTCTTCTACGGTCATCTTCTGGCCATTGAAGTCGACCATGCCATCGGCATAGTGCAGGCGGGTCACCACGTCGTTGCCCTGCACCGTGGCCATGCCGCTCTGCAGCGCCATCATGCCAACCATTTCACCTGCCTGGCTCGACTGCATGGCGATGGCCTGGGCATCGGTCTGCCCTTCCAAAAGAGCCTGCAAAGTTGCCAGGTCACCGATCATCGGCTTGGACAGCGACAGCGACGTCTTGACCTCGGTGATCAGTTGTTTGCTCAGCTGGTCGGGCGGCAGGTCGAAGGAGGCCGGGCTGGCGAAGTCCATTGCCAGGTTGAAGCGGCTCTCGCCGTTGGCGGTCTTGAACGACAGGTTTTCTACCGCGAGCTTGGGCTTGGAGGCCAGCAGCTGCTGCAGGTCAGCCTGGAACTTGGCCTTCTCGGCTTCGCCCATCTGGATCTGTGGCAACGCCTGGCCTGCTGCGGCCGCAGCCTCGAACTCCGGCAAGTGCGCCTGGTACCAGTGTGACAGCGCTTGCAGCGCCGGTGCATTGACCGACTTGATGCTCACGGCCATCTGCGCATTGCCGACGGCGCGGCCGTCCCAGGTGATATCCGCCAGCGTGTAATCCGCGCGCCCACCGACGGTGTCCGGGCCGTCGAGGGCTTGCTGAGCTTTTTGCTCAAAGCCTTTGATCGACAGCACCTGCTGCTTGGGCCCCAAGGTCACCTTGGTTTCCGCCAGCGACAGGTCGACTTTGCCGACATAGATCGCATCGTGCTGGGTGGCGGCCAGGTCGCCATCGACCTTCAAGCCCTTCAGCTCGAAGGTGGCAGGCGGCTGATCGTCGTGCACCCACTTCATTTCGAAGCGCTCGGCGCTGCCCTGGAATTTCGTCGCCTTGCCTTCGCGGTCGCCGCTGAGCTGCAACTGCATGCCCGAGAACGCGAGGCTGTTGCCGTCGGTTTCGTTGACCTTGAGCGGGGCCAGCTGGACCGTGCTGTCAACGTTGCCGCCGTAGCCCAGGCTGGTCTGCGCGCTGACCGGCGCCTGTTCGCCCGCTGCCGCGAACCAGGGGGCGGTGAAATCGTCCTTCTGCAGGGTGCTGTTGCTGACAGCCAGCACGGGCATCAGCTTCAGTGCCTTGACCCGCGACCACGGGAATGGACCATGCTCGATCTGGTCGGTCATGCCGACATCGAAACTGACCACTTCGTCGTCGCCCAGGTTGATGTCCTTGGCTTTGAGCCGGTACTGGGCCGTACTGCTGAAGAAGTGCCGATCCAGCGAGACCAGTTCGACGTTCAGGCTGCCACCGACGCCCACCAGGGCTTTTTTCAGTTCGGCGTTGCTGCGGTTGACGGAATATTCCAGCTCCGCAGGCAAGCGCTCGCCGGTGTACCAGGCGCCAGCGGTGGTTGCGACGGCAATGGCGATAGCCAGGCCGGTAAGGATGCCTACTGATTTCTTCATGAATAGAACCGAATGCTGTCCATAAGGGCTTACACGTGGCCAAGGTGCCACGCAAGGCCTGAAGAATATCACCGCAGCCTCGGGCAGGTGGTGGACGAAGCCGAGAAATCCCGCTTTTAGGACCCGTCTGATAGGCCCATAGGAAACATCCTATTTGTTCATTTTTACGAACATCTAAATCGATCAAAACCGCAAAAAAACGCGCAAAAACTGAACAAAACTCCATTGAAATCGATAAATATTTCAGTTTGGCAACATCTTGTCATGTTTAACTTGACACCAACCTACCCATCGTTTTTTATTTTCACCACTTGCACCGCGCCCACCCCACAAAGAACAACCGGCGCCTCGCACGCGCCTCCCTCTGCTCCGAACAATAAAGGTGAACAACATGGAGCCCACCCGCTCGCCCTTGCCGCATGCGCAACTCACTGTGCCCGCCGTTCACGTCCAGCCGCAGGAGCCACGCCAGCATGCAGCCTGACCACAGCACTTCCGGCGGCGACCAATTCCGCAAATCCCTGCGCCTTTGGCACGTGGTGATCATCGGCCTGGCCTACCTGACGCCAATGACCGTGTTCGACACCTTCGGCATTGTCTCCGGCATCACCGCCGGGCACGTGCCGAGCGCCTACATCCTGGCGTTGGCCGGTATTCTGTTCACGGCGGTAAGCTACGGCACCCTGGTACGACGCTTCCCACAATCGGGCTCGGCCTATACCTACACCCAGCGCGCCATCAACCCGCACGTGGGCTTCCTGGTGGGCTGGTCATCGCTGCTGGATTACCTGCTCCTACCCATGGTCAATGCGCTGCTGGCCAAGCTCTACCTGTCGGCCATGTTCCCCGAAGTGCCGGCGTGGGTCTGGGTGACCGGGTTCGTCAGCCTGATTAGCCTGATCAACATGCGCAGTATCAACCTGGTGGCGCACTTCAACCTGTTGTTCGTGGCGGTGCAGGTCGCGATCATTGCGGTGTTCATCTACCTCTGCGTGCGTGGCCTGGGCCACGGCGAAGGGCTGGGCACCACCTGGAGCCTGCTGCCGTTCGCCGACAACCAGACCCAACTCAGCGCCTTGGCCGCTGGTGCCACCATCCTG
Source organism: Pseudomonas sp. DCB_AW (assembly GCF_026240895.1). NCBI lineage: Bacteria > Pseudomonadati > Pseudomonadota > Gammaproteobacteria > Pseudomonadales > Pseudomonadaceae > Pseudomonas > Pseudomonas sp. DCB_AW. The sequence goes on along the minus strand of NZ_JAPFCE010000055.1, from coordinate 13,603 downwards.
TGCTTCTCGTTCCTGGGCTTCGACGCAGTGACGTGCCTGTCGGAAGAAACCCGCGACCCAGGCAAGACCATCCCACGGGCCATCTTCCTGACCGCGCTGATCGGCGGGATGGTGTTCATCCTGGTGTCGTACTTCATCCAGGCCTACTTCCCGACCATGGCGCGCTTCCATGACCAGGAAGCCGCCCTGCCGGAGATCGCCCTGTACGTGGGCGGCAAGCTGTTCCAGTCGGTGTTCATCGCCTGCACCGTGATCAATACCATCGCCTCGGGCCTGGCCTCGCAGACCAGCGTCTCGCGCCTGCTGTACGTGATGGGCCGCGACAATGTAATCCCGGCCAGCATCTTTGCCCGCCTGCACTCGCGCTACAAGACACCGGTGATGAACATCGCCGTGGTCGGGCTGATCTCGCTGTCGGCGATCTTCTTCGACCTGGTCACCGCCACGTCGATCATCAACTTCGGCGCCCTGGTCGCGTTCAGCTTCGTCAACCTGTCGGTGATCAACCACTGCTACCTGCGCGAAGGCAACCGCAAAGGCTTGGCCAACAAGCTGAAGTACCTGGTACTGCCGACCATCGGCTTCTGCATCATCGTTTCGCTGTGGCTGGACCTGAACGCGCACTCGTTGATGTTCGGCGGGCTTTGGGCACTGCTCGGGGTGATCTACCTGGCCTGGCTGACCAAGGCCTTCAGGGTTGCGCCACCGAACTGCATCGCTGAATGACCCACGCTGCCGACAACGCCCGCGCCTGACCGCGGGCGTTGTCCTTGATCGAAAAGGAAAGCCCTCATGTCGCTGCGTCGCCTCTCCATCCAGTGGAAGATCACCCTGCTTGCCGGCTTGTGCCTGCTGGCCATCGTCGCACTGCTGGTCACCACCTCGCTGACCCAGGCCCGGCGCAGCGCGGCATTGGTCAGCCAGGCCAACTCGGAAATGCTCGACCACAGCGCGCGCCTGCGCCTGCAGGCGCACGCCGAAACCCAGGCGCTGCGTATCCAGCGCTACTTCATGGACGCCTATCAGCACGGTAATGGCTTCCGACGCCTGGTACAGGTGCTGAAGGCCCGCGGCGGCAACGACTTGCGTGGCGAGCTGACCCGCGAGGCGCGCGCCAGCCTGGCCAGCAACCCGGATGTGATCGGCCTGTACCTGGTGTTCCAGCCGGACGCGCTGGACCACCAGGACAGCCAGTTCGTCGCCCAGGAGGGCGTGGGCAGCAACGACAGCGGGCGCTTCTCGCTGTACTGGTCGCAGCCACGCCCAGGCACCCTGGAGCAAGAAGCCATGCCTGAGGCGATGCTCGCCGACACCCGCACCAGCACCAGCGGCAGCCCGCAGAACCGCTGGTTGACCTGCCCGCAAGAAACCGCCCGGACCTGCATGCTCGAGCCGTACCTCGACGAGGTCAACGGCCGCCAGGTGCTGATGACCAGCATTGCCCTGCCCCTGCTGGAAAACGGCAAGGTCGTCGGCGTGGTCGGCCTGGACATAGGCCTGGACAACCTGCAGCAGTTGAGCCTGAACGGCCGCCAGGAGCTGTTCGACGGCCAGGGCCAGGTCAGCATCGTCAGCCCGGCCGGCCTGCTGGCGGGCCACAGCCGCGACAGCAGCCAGCTCGGCAAGGCGCTGGACGCGGCGGTACCACACGGCATGCTGCGCGTTGCTCACCCGTTCAGCCCCATCCCCGACGCAGCGCCCTGGCAAGTGTTGCTGGAGTTGCCTGAAAGCGTGCTGCAAGCACCGGCCATGGCGCTCAACCAACGCCTGGATGCGCACAACCAAACTGCCAACCTCACCAGCCTGCTGATCGGCCTTGGCGCCGCTGTGCTGGGCCTGGTACTGGTGTGGCTGACCGCGCGCGGCGTGACGCGGCCGATTCTCGCCGTCGCCGCGCGCCTGAAAGACATCGCCAGCGGCGAGGGTGACCTCACGCGCCGCCTGGACTATGCCCGCGAGGACGAACTGGGCCAACTGACCGGCTGGTTCAACCGTTTTCTCGACAAACTCCAGCCGGTGATCGCCCAGGTCAAAGGCTCGCTGCAGGAAGCCCGTGGCACTGCTGACCAGTCCGCCGCCATCGCCAGCCAGACCAGTAACGGCATGCAGCAACAGCACCGGGAAATCGAGCAGGTCGCCACCGCCGCCAACGAAATGAGCGCCACCGCGCTGGATGTAGCCCACAACGCCTCCCAGGCCGCCCAGGCGGCCCGTGGCGCCGACCAGGCAAGCCGCGAAGGCCTGCAACTGATTGCCAGCACCCGCCAGGCCATCGACCGCCTGGCAGCCGACATGAACACCGCGATGGACGAGGCGCGCACCCTGGAAAGCCGCAGCGATCAGATCGGCTCGGTGCTAGAGGTGATCCGTGCGATTGCCGAGCAGACCAACCTGCTGGCGCTCAATGCCGCCATCGAAGCGGCCCGCGCCGGCGAGGCTGGCCGTGGCTTCGCCGTGGTCGCCGATGAAGTGCGCAGCCTGGCCCAACGCACTCAGGTGTCGGTCGAGGAAATCCGCCAGGTCATCGAGGGCCTGCAGCAAGGCACCCAGGATGTGGTGGGCGCCATGCATGAGGGCCAGCGCCAAGCCCAGGCCAGCGCAACGCGCATGGAACAGGCGCTGCCGGCCCTTCAGCGTATCGGCGAGGCGGTGGCGGTGATCAGCGACATGAACCTGCAGATCGCCTCGGCGGCCGAGGAACAAAGTGCGGTGGCCGAGGAAGTGAACCGTAACGTGGCAGGTATTCGTGATGTGACAGAATCGCTGGCTGGCCAGGCCGATGAATCGGCGCGGATAAGCCAGGCGCTGAACCGGCTGGCCAATCAACAACAGGCGCTGATGGAACAATTTCGCGTGTAGGAGCGGCCTTGTGTCGCGAAAGGGCTGCACAGCAGCCCCAGCACTATCGGCGACGCCTCTGAAATCTTGGGGCTGCTCTGCAGCCCGATCGCGACACAAGGCCGCTCCTACAATAATTGCGCAACACTGAAGATAGTTACTTCGTTACGACTGAGCTCATTTCATGGATCCCCAAAACAAACAACCGTTCTTCGACATCACCAGCGAACAAGGCCTGCTACGCACCTCGATCGCCGTTACCCTGTTCATCGCCACCATCGGCATTGCCTTCGGCCTGGCCTCGGGCTCGTTCTCGATCATCTTCGACGGCGTTTACTCGCTGGTCGACGCCAGCATGAGCGGCCTGTCGCTGGTGGTGGTCAAGCTGATCACCTCTCACGCCACCAGCCTGCAGATGTCACGCAAGCTGCGTGAGCGCTTCACCATGGGCTTCTGGCACCTGGAACCGATGGTGCTGGCGCTCAATGGCATCCTGCTCAGCGGCGTAGCCATCTATGCGTTGATCAACGCCGTCAGCAGCGTGCTGCAAGGCGGGCGGCACTTGGAGTTCGGTATCGCCATGGTCTACGCGGTACTGACCGTGATCGCCTGCGTGACCATCGCAGTCGTCGAAGCCCGGGCAAACCGCAAGCTGGGGTCGGACTTCGTACGCATGGACGTCAAGGGTTGGGTGATGTCAGCGAGCATCACCGCCGCGTTGCTGATCGCTTTCTGCTTTGGCTATGCGGTGCAGGGCACGCAGTGGGAATGGATGTCCCCGTACATCGACCCGGCGGTGCTGGCACTGGTCTGCCTGGTGATCATTCCATTGCCGCTGTCGGTGGTACGCCAGGCGTTTTCGGAGATATTCCTGGTGACGCCGGGGGACCTCAAACTGCATGTCGACGAAGTCGCCAAGGCCTTCGTTGCGCGCCATGGGCTGCAGTCGTACCGCGCCTATGTGGCCAAGGTAGGGCGCTCGCGGGAGATCGAGCTGTACTTCATCGTGCCTACCGGCATGGGCGCAAAAACCATCGATGAATGGGATGCGTTGCGCAATGAGATCGGCGATGCCGTGGGCGGCGAAGGGCCGGACCGTTGGTTGACCGTGGTGTTTACCGGGGATCCGGAGTGGGCTGAGTAACCGGCAGTACACGCCAGAAACGACAAAGCCCGCTACCGTTGCCGGTAGCGGGCTTTGACTTACTGCGTATGGTGGGTCGTGTAGGATTCGAACCTACGACCAATTGGTTAAAAGCCAACTGCTCTACCAACTGAGCTAACGACCCGTTGGATGGCGCGTATAATACTGATTTCTAACGGGAAATCAACACCTCGCCATAAAAAAAATCAAAAATAACGCGTCGGGTCGGTCACCCCGGCAGCCTTGAAGCCATCAGCACGCAGGCGGCAGCTGTCGCACTTGCCGCAGGCACGGCCTTGATCGTCGGCTTGGTAGCAGGAAACCGTCAGGCTGTAATCCACACCCCGGGCGATGCCCGCTTGAACGATCTGCGCCTTGCTCAAGTTCTGCAACGGTGCCTGGATGCGGAAGCCCTGCCCTTCGACACCCGCCTTGGTCGCCAGGTTGGCCATGCGCTCGAAGGCTTCGACGAATTCGGGGCGGCAGTCCGGGTAACCGGAGTAATCCACGGCATTGACGCCGATGAAGATGTCACGCGCTTCGAGCACTTCCGCCCAGCCCAGGGCCAAGGACAGGAAAACGGTGTTGCGCGCCGGTACGTAGGTGACCGGGATGCCTTCACCTGGGGTTTCCGGTACGTCGATGCTGCTGTCGGTCAGGGCCGAGCCACCGATACCGTCCAGGCTCAGGCCAATGACCTTGTGCTCGACCACACCCAGGTCACGCGCTACACGGGCGGCAGCATCGAGCTCGGCCCGATGACGCTGGCCGTAGTCGAAACTCATGGTGTAGCAGCTGTAGCCTTCGGCTTTGGCCATGGCCACCACCGTGGCCGAGTCCAGGCCACCGGACAGCAAGATTACCGCGCGTTTCTCAGTCATGTACTGCAACTCCTCAATCAACGTCCGGGTTCGTCGTTCCACAGCAGCTTGTGCAGCTGCAACTGGAAACGTACGGGCAGGTTGTCGGCAACGATCCAGTCGGCCAGGTCACTCGCGCTCACCTGATGGTGGCTGGGCGAGAACAACACCTCGCCGGCACGCTCGGCCAGGTTGTACTGGATCAGCTTGGACACGGCCCAGTCATAATCCTCACGGGAGCAGATCACGAACTTGACCTGGTCGTTGCGGGTCAGGTGCTCGATGTTCTCGTAGCGATTGCGGTGCGACTCCTCGGAGCCTGGGGTCTTCAGGTCGACCACACGGCTGACGCGGGTGTCGGTGCCGGAAATATCCAAAGCGCCACTGGTCTCGAGCGAGACCTCGTAGCCGGCATCGCACAGCTGCTGGAGCAAAGGCAAGGCATTGGGCTGGGCCAACGGTTCGCCACCGGTGACACAGACGTAGCGCGGCTTGAAGCCGGCCACTTGTTCCATGATCGAATCGAGGGTGCGAATAGTGCCGCCGGTGAAGGCGTAGGCACTGTCGCAGTATTGACAGCGCAGGGGGCAACCGGTCAGGCGCACGAATACCGTGGGCAGCCCAGCCGTTCGTGTTTCACCCTGCAACGAGTAAAAGACTTCGGTGATGCGTAATGTGTCTTGCATGATCGCCACGGGCGTGACAGCTAAACAGGCTGTCCGCCTCCGTCAGGCACTGTCGCGGACTCGACATGGCGTTATCCGCAGCAGCGTGTTTAGGAAAAAGGGCACTGATTCTAACGAAAAAACCCGCGACTCGCGCGGGTTTCTTTTGAAAGGTGCTGCTTAGAGCTTCTGCAGGTCGCGCTGCGCCAGCTGTGCGGCAGAGGTGCCGGGGTACTGGGTGATGACCTGTTGCAGAATGCCTTTGACCTTGTCGGTGTGGCCCATGCGGCGCTCGACGTCGGCCAGCTTGTACAGCGAATCAGGCACCTTGCTGTGCTTGGGGTACTTCTGGCTCACCTGAGCGAAGGCCTGGCTGGCACCCGGCAGGTCGCCCTTGGCCAGGTTCACCTCACCCAGCCAGTACTGGGCGTTGCCGGCGTACTGGCTGTTGGGGTACTTGCGCAGGAAGGCGTTGAACGCCTGGCTGGCCTTGTCGAAGTCCTTCTGCTTGATCAGGTCGAAAGCAGCATCGTAGTAGAGCTTTTCTTTCGCCGGATCACCGGGCTCGCTGTTGGCGGCCGGTTGTTGTGCAGCAGCGCCAGCGGCGCCTGCTGCTGCACCGGCGGCGGCATTGGATGCGCCACCGGTAGCGGAATTGTCAGGGGTCGCGGCAGGCGCGGCACCACTGTTGATGCGACGGTCCAGATCCTGGTATCGCTCCAGGTTTTCCTGCTTCATGCGCGACACATCGTTTTGCAGCTCTTCGATGATGCCTTGCTGGCGGGAAAGCTGATCCTGCATCTGTTGCAGCTGCATGAACAGCTGGCCCTGTGCTGAGGCAGGGGTCGAAGCCCCTGCCCCGGCATAGGCGCCGCTCGTGCCATAACCCGCAGGTGGATACCCACCCGCGTTGTCATCTACTACAGGGACCTCAGCCCAGGCCGCGAGCGGCAGGCTGAGTGCGAGGACGGTTACAACACGGCGGCACATTCGCATAGGAACTTACTTACGCAGTTCTACGCGACGGTTCTGAGCCCAGGATTGCTCGTCGTTGCCAGTGGCAACCGGACGCTCTTCACCGTAGGAGACCAGTTCCAGCTGAGCAGGGGAAACGCCCTGCAGAACCAGGTAACGCTGAACGGCCTTGGCACGACGCTCACCCAGAGCCATGTTGTACTCGCGGGTGCCGCGCTCGTCGGTGTTGCCTTCCAGAACAACGCGGTTGCCGTTGGACTTCAGGTCCTTGGCGTGAACGTCCAGAGCGCGCATGGCTTCTGGCTTCAGGTCCGAGCTGTCGTATTCGAAGTAGAAGGTGGTGATTGCGCGCAGGGCGGCTTCTTCGCTCAGGGAGCCGTCAACAGCGCCAGTGTTGGCACCGTAGCCAGCGTTCGGGTCAACAGCGCCTTCACCAGCGTTGTCACCGCCTTTCGAGGAGCAACCTACAGCTACAGCCATGGCCAGAGCCAGCGCAGCGAATTTACCAAACTTCAGCATTTCCATCGTGAAACTCCTAATGAAACCCCAGTGTGTTAAGCAAAACGTATTACGCCGCAATCAGTTCAGGAAAGGGGACCAGGACGGTTCTCTGACTTCGCCTTGAGCGGTAGGAAGTGGGAGCCTCACGCGGCCATTAAGCGACACGAGCATCAAGACTCCCCGGCCCTGCTGGCGGGTGGCGTAGATTAGCATGGTGCCGTTTGGCGCAACAGTGGGAGACTCATCAAGACTTGTTTCCGAGAGAATCTTTACACTTCCGCGTTGCAAGTCCTGTGCCGCCACTTTGAAGTTGGTGAAGCCCTGCTGACGGTGAATCATCACCAGCGTCTTTTCGTCCGCCGAAAGTTTCGGGTTGGCGTTGTAGTTACCCACGAAAGTTACGCGCTCAGCACCACCACCACTGACCGACTGCTTGTAGATCTGCGGCTTGCCGCCACGGTCGGAGGTGAAGTACAGGGTGTTGCCATCTTTGCCCCAGAACGGCTCGGTATTGATACCCGGGCCGGCAGTGACACGGCTGATCTGACGCGACGCCACGTTCATCACGTAGATGTCCGGGTTGCCATCTTTGGACAGCACGAACGCCAGGCGCGAACCATCCGGCGACCAGGCAGGCGCGCCGTTGAGGCCTTCGAAGTTGGTGACCTGCTCACGGCGACCGGTGTCGATGTGCTGAACGAAGATGCGCGGGCGCTTCTGCTCGAACGACACATAGGCAATGCGCTTGCCATCCGGTGCAAAGCGTGGCGACAGGATCGGCTCACGCGATTGCAGCAGGGTCACTGCCCGGGCACCGTCGTAGTCCGAACGCTGCAGGGTGTAACGGGTGTTGTTGGTAGAGAAACGCTCGGCCGTCACGTAGAGCATGCGGGTCGAGAACGCACCCTTGATGCCGGTGAGCTTTTCGAACGACTGGTCGGCGATGTAGTGCGACATGTCGCGCAACTGGTCGACGCTGCCCGCCACGCTACCGGTCAGCACTTGCTGCTCGGTGGCGACGTTGAACAGGGCGTACTGCACCTGCAGGCGGCCGCCGGACGGCACAATGCTGCCGACCATGACGTACTGCGCGCCCAACGCTTTCCAGTCACGGAAGATGACTTCGCTGGCCTGGGAAGGCTGGCTGATCATGTTCTGACGCGGAATCGGCGAGTAGTAGCCGGAGTTGCGCAGGTCGTTGCCGATGATCTCGGCCATGTCTTCGGGCAGCACGCTGCCGCCCTGCAGACCGAACGGCACTACCGCGATGGGAGTGGCCCGGTCACTGCCACTGGTGACCAGGATGTTCTTTTCATCTGCCACCGCCATGCCTGCTACGCAGCAGAGCATGACCAGCAGTCCTCTCAGACGTTTAATCACAACGCTAGATCCTCAGGTGTAAATGTCATCTTGAACGAACGATACTGATTGAAATCGCTCGGCTTCATACCCTGCATTTCGGTCAGACGACCGATGTTCTTCACTGCTGCCACCGCCGAACTGTCGAACGGACCGTCGCCACTGGAGCGCAGAACGCTGGCATTGGTGATGGTGCCATCTGGCAACATGTTGATCTGCAGGACCACCGTCATGCCCTTACGCGCGGAAGGCGGACGCGCCCAGCCTTCGGCCGCTCGCAAACGGATCAGGTCGTCGAAACTGCCGGCCACCTGGTCGCCTTGCTCGTCAGCCAGTGCCTGCTGCCGCTCTGTGGTGTCGGACAACAGCTCGGCCAGGGCCTGAGCTTTCTTGTCTTCCGCCGACTTGCGGGCCGCTTCCTGTGCCTTTTTCTTCTGGGCGTCTGCAGCGGCCTTTTTCTTGGCCTCTTCAGCTGCCTTCTTCTTCGCGTCCTCGGCCGCCGCTTTCTTCTTGGCGTCCTCGGCTGCTTTCTTCTTGGCCTCTTCGGCTGCCTTTTTCTTGGCGTCCTCGGCGGCTTGCTTTTTCGCTTCTTCGGCGGCCTCTTTCTTGGCCTCCTCGTCGGCTTTCTTCTTGGCCTCTTCCTCAGCCTTCTTCTTGGCGATGTCGGCCTGCTGTTTCTCGGCGGCCTTCTTCGCCTCCTCGGCTTTCTTGGCTTCGGCGGCTTTCTTGGCCTCGGTGGCCTTGGCAGCCTCCTCAGCCTTCTTGGCTTCAGCGGCCTCAGCCTTCTTGGCCTCGGCGGCTTCGCGAGCCTCTTCGGCCTTTTGAGCGGCGTCGGCTTTCTTTTGTTCCGCGGCCTTCACGGCCTCTTGCTCGACCTTCTTCTGTTCCAACTGCTCGACTTCGGTCTGGCGCGAGGCGGTTTTCTTCGCTTCCCCGGCAATCTTCTGATTGGTCTGGGTAGTCGCCTGGCTCTTGGACTTCAGCTGATACAGGGTAGCCTGGACGATCGGCTTGGAAGGCGGCAGTTCAGGCGTCATGGCAAAACTGACGAACAGCATGCCGAACACCAGCACGTGCAGACCGATGGCCCAGACACTGGGCCAGAAGTAGCTTTCCGAGGCGGATGGCTCTCGCTGTTGCATCAGGGCGCCTCGGTAATCAGGCCAACGTTACCGACACCGGCCTTCTGCAACCCGCCCATGGCACCCATGACCGCGCCGTAGTCGACAGCCTTGTCGCCACGAATGAAGACCTGTGTCTGCTTGCCCTGGTCACGGCCGGCGGCAATGATCTTGGTCACTGCGTTGGTCATGTCGGGCAAGGTCATGGCCTTGTCCATCTGCTTGTCGGTATCGACTTCGCTGCCGAGGTTCCAGTAGTAGGTCTTGTCGGCCTTGATGGAAATGGTGAGGATCTGGACGTTGTTGTCCTGCGGCAAGGCTTCACTGGAAACCTTGGGCAAGTCGACCTTCACGCCTTGGTTGAGCATTGGGGCCGTCACCATGAAGATGACCAGCAGCACCAGCATCACGTCGATGTAGGGCACCACGTTCATCTCGGCGACCGGCTTGCGTTTGTGGCGAACTCGGGCCATGGGCTTCTACCTGATTACTCTTCGCTGGTGTGCACTTTGCGGTGCAGGATCGCCTGGAACTCGTCGGCGAAGGTGTAGTAACGACCGATCAGCACTTCGCTGCGCGCGGCGAAACGGTTGTACGCGATAACGGCTGGGATTGCTGCGAACAGGCCGATCGCAGTGGCGATCAACGCTTCGGCAATACCGGGGGCAACCGTGGCCAGGGTGGCTTGCTGGGCGCTGGCCAGGCCGCGGAAGGAGTTCATGATGCCCCATACGGTACCGAACAGGCCGATGTACGGGCTGGTCGAACCGACGGTGGCGAGGAACGGCAGGCTCTGCTCGAGCTTTTCTTCTTCACGCGAAATGGCCACGCGCATGGCTCGGCCAACGCCTTCCATGACCGCATCCGGGTCTACACCCGGCTGCTGACGCAGGCGCGAGAACTCTTTGAAGCCTGCACGGAAGACCTGCTCCACACCCGAATCCGGGTCTGGGTTGCTGCCGGCCTGACGGTACAGCTTGGACAGGTCGATACCCGACCAGAAACGCTCCTCGAAGGCATCCAGCGCTCGACGACCGGCGCGCAGCATGGTGCTGCGCTGGAAGATCATGATCCATGAGGTGACCGAGGCGGCCACAAGGATCAGCATTACCAGCTGTACTACCACGCTGGCATTGCTGACCAGACTCCACATGGAGGTATGGTCGACGACGTTAGCTTCCACGCTTATTCTCCTGCATTCGATTGAGTACCCGAGCCGTCCGCCATAAAGGCGTCGCGCAGCTTGGGGGGTATGGCTCGGGGTTTGAAAGTGTCGGCGCGCACGGCGGCCACCAGGAACTGCCCCTCGCAGAGCAGCGTTTCATCCTTTTCCCGCCAGACCTGCTGCACGAAGCGCAGGCTGGCACGATTGAGTTCAAGTACTTGCGCCGTCACCCGCAGTTCATCGTCCAACCGCGCTGGCGCGTGGTAGCGCGCCTCGCTGGAATGGACCACGAACAGCAGGTTCTCCCCGGCCAACTGCAACTGGGAAAAGCCCAGGTGCCGCAGCCGCTCGGTACGCGCGCGCTCCATGAATTTCAGGTAGTTGACGTAATACACCACGCCGCCCGCATCGGTGTCTTCGTAGTAGACGCGACAACGGTGGGCGAACGGTTCGAGCTGATTTTGCGCGCGCATACTCTAGTGCTTACTCCTCAGCTTGCCAATCCGCTGCGGCAACTGTTTTTTCTCATTAATGTCTTATTGCCAGCGCGCCGAGGGCATGCCAGCGGTAGGACCACAAAAAGCCGGTTTTGATCTGTCATTCATCGCCTGGCTCGGAAAAATCACCACCCTCCCCCAAACGCCCAGGAACATTCAGGCCAAAGTGCAGGTAGGCATGCCGGGTGACCACACGGCCGCGCGGCGTACGCATGATGTAACCCTGCTGGATCAGGTAGGGTTCAAGCACGTCTTCGATGGTATGACGCTCTTCACTGATGGCGGCGGCGAGGTTGTCTACCCCCACCGGGCCACCGTCGAACTTCTCGATCATGGTCAACAGCAGGCGGCGGTCGGAATGGTCGAAACCACGCTCGTCGACGTCCAGCAGGTTCAGCGCCAAGTCGGCCACAGCCTTTGTGATCTGGCCCTTGCCGCGCACTTCGGCATAGTCGCGCACACGGCGCAGCAGGCGGTTGGCGATACGCGGCGTGCCACGGGCACGGCGGGCAATCTCGAAGGCGCCCTGGTCTTCGATGACCAGGCCCAGGATGCCAGCGGAGCGGCTGACGATGGTTGCCAGGTCCTTGTCGCTGTAAAACTCCAGGCGCTGGACGATACCGAAGCGGTCACGCAAAGGGTTGGTCAGCATGCCGGCGCGGGTGGTGGCACCCACCAAGGTGAACGGCGGCAAGTCGAGCTTGATCGAGCGGGCGGCGGGCCCTTCGCCGATCATGATGTCGAGCTGGAAGTCTTCCATCGCGGGGTAGAGCACTTCTTCGACCACCGGTGAAAGCCGGTGAATTTCGTCGATGAACAGCACATCATGGGGTTCGAGGTTGGTCAGCATCGCCGCCAGGTCACCCGGGCGCTCGAGGATCGGCCCCGAGGTGCTCTTGACCGAAACGCCCATCTCGTGGGCGATGATGTTGGCCAAGGTGGTCTTGCCCAACCCGGGCGGGCCAAAGATCAAGGTATGGTCGAGTGATTCGCTGCGACCGCGGGCCGCCTGAATGAACAGCGACATCTGCTCACGCACCACCGGCTGCCCGATGTATTCGTCCAGGCGCAGGGGGCGGATCGCACGGTCCTGGACCTCTTCGCGGTCACGCCCACTGGCAGCGATCAGACGGTCGGCTTCGATCACTTGGTAATCATCCCTTTGAGGCTGGCGCGGATCAGCTCTTCACTGCTCAAGCCTGCCTTGTCCTTGATGGCGGACACTGCCTTGCTGGCTTCCTGCGGCTTGTAGCCAAGGGAAACCAGCGCACTGACGGCATCGGCCTCGGCCGTGGAGGCACTGCTGACCGGCACCGGCCCGTCAGACACCAGGGTGAACATGGCCGGTGAGGTTTCCCAGGCCTTGAAGCGGTCCTTGAGTTCGACCAGCAAACGCTCGGCGGTCTTCTTACCTACACCAGGCACACGCACCAGGGCCGAGGTGTCCTGGGCCTGCACGCAGCGCACCAGCTCGTCGGCTTCCAGGCCCGACATCAAGGCCAGCGCCAGCTTCGGCCCAACGCCATTGAGGCGAATGAGTTCGCGGAACAGTTCGCGCTCGCGCTTTTCGTGGAACCCGTAGAGCAGGTGCGCGTCTTCGCGCACCACCAGGTGGGTATGCACGGTTACCGTTTCGCCGACCTTGGGCAGGCGATACAGGGTGGTCATGGGCACTTCCAGCTCATAGCCCACGCCATTGACGTCGATAATCAGGTGTGGCGGTTGCTTTTCCGCCAGGGTGCCGCGCAAACGTCCAATCACGTTCCGATCCTTCCTCTTGGGGAGCCGATCAAAGACCGCTCAACCCTATCAGCAAATGCCTCAGGTGAACGCTTCACCTGAACAAAATGTGTATCACCGCATGAAGCGACTACAGACGCAAGCGCCCGCCGCGACGCCGTGCCGTGGCCAGGCCGTGCGGTACCAGGCTGGAGCGGGTGTGGGCATGGCACAGGGCGATGGCCAGGGCGTCGGAGGCGTCGATCTGCGGCTTCTTCGTGAGTTTGAGCAGGTGCATGACCATCATCATCACTTGCTCCTTGTTGGCCCCACCCGTACCCGCCACGGCCTGCTTGACCTGGGTGGCACTGTATTCGGCGATTTCCAGGCCGGCCTCGGCGGCGGCGACGATTGCCGCACCGCGGGCCTGGCCGAGTTTGAGCGCCGAGTCGGGGTTGCGGGCCATGAACACCCGTTCGATGCCCATGGTCACCGGTTCGTGCAGCTTGATGATCTCACTGACACCGCGAAAGACAATCTGCAGACGTTCGTGCAACTCACCACTGCCCGTGCGGATACAACCCGACGCCACATACTCGCAACCACGGGCAGTCTGGCGCACAACGCCATACCCGGTGATGCGCGAGCCGGGGTCGATACCAAGAATCAGAGTCATAACGCCTGCAATGTTGTTGCAATCAGTAGTGGCCATTCGCGGGCAAGCCCGCTCCCACAGGAACCGTGCGGTAGCTGTGGGAG
>NZ_JAPFCE010000054.1:0-35934 GCF_026240895.1 Pseudomonas sp. DCB_AW | reverse complement strand
GCGAAGAGGCCGGTGATGGCTCAGATCATCTTCTGAGATCACCGGCCTCTTCGCAGCACAAGGCTGCTCCTACAACAGCTAGGACTGCTGGGTATTTTACTCCAGCGCTGCCGCTGGCCCGAAGAACTCGTAGCGGCTCTGCTGCTCCGGCACACCCAGGCCCTTCAGCTGGCGCTTGACCGCCGCCATGAAGGCCTTGGGCCCCAGGAAGTAGGCATCGACGTCACGCTCACGTGGCAGCCACTCGGCCAGCAGGTCTTCGCTCAGCAGGCCCACGGCATCGGCCGCAGCGCCGCCTTGCGGCTCGGCATAGCAGTAGAAGCGCTTGAGCTGTGGATGACGCTCAGCCAGGCCGTCGACCCAATCACGGAAGGCATGCACGGCGCCGTTACGCGCACAGTGGATGAAATGCACTTCACGCGGGGTCTGCAGTGCCGCCTGCAACATCGCCAGGGTCGGGGTGATCCCCACACCGCCACTGATCAGCACCAGCGGCTTGTCGCTGGCGGCCAGGGTAAAGTCGCCTGCTGGTGGGAACAGCTGCAGGGTCTTGCCCACTACCAGTTCATCGTGCAGGTAGTTGGACACCTTGCCACCGGCTTCGCGTTTGACGCTGATGCGGTATTCATTGCCGTCGCACAGGGCCGACAGCGAGTAATTGCGACGCTGCTCGGCGCCGTCGATGAACAACTGCAGGCCGATGTACTGCCCTGGCTCGGCCTTGAGCACTGGCTTGCCATCCACCGGGGCGAAGTAGAACGAGACGATCTCGCTGCTTTCCTGCTCGCGGCGTACCAGGCGGAACTCGCGGGTACCACGCCATCCGCCGGCGGCTTGCTCCTTCTCTTTATAGAGGCTTTCTTCAGCGCCGATGAGGATGTCGGCCAGCTGGCCATACGCGGCGCCCCAGGCCGCGATCACCTCTGGGGTGGCGATGTCCTTGCCGAGCACTTCTTCAATGGCGCGCAGCAGGCAGCTGCCCACGATCGGGTAGTGCTCCGGCAGAATCTGCAAGGCCACGTGCTTGTTGATGATCTGGCCGACCAGGCCGCCGAGTTGTTCGAGCTGGTCGATATGGCGGGCATACATCAGCACGCCGTTGGCCAACGCACGTGGCTGGTCGCCGCTGGCCTGGTGGGCCTGGTTGAACAGCGGACGCACTTGCGGGTACTCGTTGAGCATCATCTTGTAGAAGTGAGTGGTCAGCGCTTCGCCGCCGCTTTCCAGCAGGGGGACAGTGGCTTTGACGATTGCACGTTGTTCGGCAGTGAGCATTGCAACGACTCCTGAGCCTATGGCTTCGAATGATTGCCTTGGGTATTTCACCATTCGTGCCAACTTTTATACCCAGCAAAATCAGGGCGTTGACGGGTGTCATGTCAAAACGACTCGCTCGGGCGTATAGTCATAATGACCAAAAGGAGTCCCTATGACTGCAAAGCCACTGCTCACTGCCCTCCTCCCCCTGGTCAGCGACTTGTCGCGCGACCTGAGCGACCAGGAACGCTACCGCCGCTTGCTTCAGGCCATGCGCGGGCTGTTGCCGTGCGACGCCGCCGCACTGCTGCGCCTGGACGGTGAGTGGCTGGTGCCGCTGGCAGTGGACGGCCTGAGTGCCGATACCTTGGGCCGACGCTTTCGGGTCAGCGAGCACCCGCGCTTCCAGATCCTCCTCAGCCGCCCACAACCCACCCGCTTTGCCAGCGACTCGGACCTGCCTGACCCCTATGACGGCCTGGTCAACGCCCCGGATGCCACGCTTGAAGTGCATGACTGCATGGGCTGCCCGTTGATGGTCGATGAGCGCCCTTGGGGCCTGCTGACCCTGGACGCGCTGACCCCCGGGCAGTTCCAGAGCCTTGAGCTGGATGCGCTACAGGCTTTCGCCAGCCTGGCTGCCGCCACGGTGACCGTGGCCGAGCGTATCGAGCACCTGGCCCTGCGCGCAGAGGACGAACACCATCGCGCCGAGCTCTACCGCCAGGCCAGTGCCCAGGACAAGGAGCTGATTGGCCAGAGTGCGGCACACAAGCGCCTGGTGGAAGAGATACGCCTGGTCGGCGGCAGCGAGTTGACGGTGCTGATCACCGGCGAGACCGGCGTTGGCAAAGAGCTGGTCGCCCAAGCCCTGCACCAGGCCAGCAACCGTGCCGACAAACCGCTGGTCAGCCTCAACTGCGCGGCCTTGCCCGATACCCTGGTGGAAAGCGAGCTGTTTGGCCACGTGCGCGGCGCCTTTACCGGCGCCCACGGCGAACGCCTCGGCAAGTTCGAGCTGGCCAATGGTGGCACGCTGTTTCTTGATGAGGTCGGCGAGTTGCCATTGACCGTGCAGGCCAAGCTGCTGCGTGTGCTGCAAAGTGGCCAGCTGCAACGCCTGGGGTCGGACCGCGAACACCGGGTCGACGTCCGCCTGATCGCAGCCACCAACCGCGACCTGGCTGCAGAAGTGCGCAACGGCAACTTCCGCGCCGACTTCTACCATCGCCTGAGCGTGTACCCGTTGCACGTTCCGCCGCTGCGTGAACGTGGGCGCGATGTGCTGCTATTGGCGGGGTACTTCCTCGAACAGAACCGTTCGCGCCTGGGCCTGAACAGCCTGCGCCTGAGCAGCGACGCTCAAGCTGCACTGCTCGCCTATGACTGGCCGGGCAACGTGCGCGAGCTCGAACACCTGATCGGCCGCTCGGCGCTCAAGGCGCTCGGCCAGCACCCGGAACGGCCGCGCATCCTCACCCTTGAGGCCATCGACCTGGACCTGCGCGCCGCTGCCCCATCGGGCCCGCTGCCCTCCCCCTCGCCGCTGCTGGAGGCGCCTCTGCCCGATGGCGGGTTGCGTGAAGCCGTGGACCATTATCAACGCCAAGTGATCGAAAACTGCCTGCAAAGGCACGCGGAAAACTGGGCCGCCGCCGCGCGCGAACTCGGCCTGGACCGCGCCAACCTCAGTCGGCTGGCGCGTCGGCTGGGGCTTCGCTGAGGCTTACCTACAAAAGGATTAACCCAGAAAGCCATCTGGTTGCTTCTCGCTGGGCTGCTATATCTCCCTAACCACCGGTATCACGGCCGTCATGGTCGAGGCTGAGCGCAACACGTTGCATTGACGTTGCGCCGGCCCTGGTTCGCTGAAGCCGAGCCAGTGTAGCCGCACACCAGCAGGGAGCATCCATGGACAACATCGTCGTCGCCGATAAGCAATCCGCAGTCGCCACCCAGAGTGCCTGGGGCAATGTCAGTCTCAACGGGCCAGGCGTCGTGCAGATGCCGGTTTCCCCCGATAAAGTGGCAACCGTCACCCAGCGCGGACAAGACCTGATCGTCACCCTGAAGTCGGGCGAGAAGGTCACTATCGGCAACTTCTTCGCCGTGGATCAGGCCGGCGTCGGCAGCGACATCGTCTTCGTCGGTGAGGACGGCACCCTGTGGCATGCGAACTACGATGCGGTGGCTTTTACGGGCTTTACTTTCGACGAAGTAGCCTCGCTGGATGAACTGGTCGCGGGTATCGGTGTGGCGGGCAGCGCGATGCCGACCTGGGCCATTGCCGGGCTCAGCCTGCTGGGTATTGGCGGCGCGGCGGCGGCGGCCGACAACAGCAGCGGTGGCAGCAGTGGTGGCTCGGACCCAGGCGACACCACGGCGCCGGCCACGCCGATCGACCTGCTGGTGTCCCCTGATGGCCTGCGCCTGACGGGCCGCGGCGAAGCCGGCAGCACGGTGAATATTCGCGACGGCGCGGGCAACCTGATCGGCAGCGGCACGGTCGGTGCCGATGGCAGCTTCAACGTTGCGTTGAATCCCCCGCAGATCAACAGCGAAAACCTTGAAGTCACCCTGACCGATGGTGCGGGCAACGTCTCGGCCCCCGGCAGCGTCACCGCCCCGGATGCAACGGCACCGCTGGCACCGACCGATCTTGCCATCAACGAACAGGGCACCACCCTCACCGGCCGCGCCGAACCCGGCTCGACGGTGGCGGTGCGAGGTGCGGGTGGCGTATTGCTGGGCAGCGCGGTGGCGGGTGCTGACGGGCAGTTCAGCATCAATTTGCAGCCACCGCAGACCGATGGCCAGGCATTGGAAGTGACCGCACAGGACGCAGCCGGCAATACATCGCCGGCTGCTGGCATTACGGCCCCGGATGTTGAAACGCCTCCGGATACCACGGCGCCGGATGCACCTGTGGATCTGGTAGTCGGCCTTGCTGGCCACCAGCTGACTGGCCGTGGCGAAGCGGGTACCACCGTGCAGGTGCGTGATGCCGCCGGCAATGTGCTGGCGACTGGCACTGTGGGTGCAGATGGCACGTTCCTGCTGTCGCTGGATCCGGCTGTAGTCGACGGCAGCACCCTGCAAGTGACGCTGACCGATGCTGCTGGCAACGTTTCGCAACCAGGCTCGGTCACCTCGCAAGACCTGCTGCCACCTGCGCAACCGACTGACCTCGCCTTGGCTGAAGGCGTGACCCTTACCGGTCGCGGTGAACCAGGTGCCACCGTGCAAGTGCGCGATGCTGCGGGCAACGTGATTGGAACAGGGCTGGTGGGCGCAGATGGCAGCTTCAGCCTGACCCTTTCACCCGCTCAAGCGAACGGCGAAGCGCTGGACATCCGTCTGGTGGATGCCGCTGGCAACAGCTCTGCACCATTGCAATTCGACGCGCCGGACATTACTCCGCCTGATGCCGTCAGCAACATCGTGGTCGGCGCTGGAGGTCTGGTATTGAGCGGTCGCGGCGAAGCCGGGGCCACCGTGGAAGTGCGTGATGCCAATGGCAATGTGATTGGCACAGGCACTGTATTGGCCAACGGCACCTTCCTGATCGACCTCGATCCAGCTGCGCAACCGGGCGAACACCTGAGCCTGGTGCAGACCGACCCGAGCGGCAACGCTTCGGTTGCCCTTGAGTACGACGTACCAACGACCACCGCCCCTGCCAGCCCAAGCGACCTGGCCATCGATGCCGATGGCACCACCCTGACCGGTTCCGCGCCAGCGGGCAGCCGCGTAGAGGTCCATGATGCCAACGGCACACTGGTCGGCAGCGCCATTGCCGGTGCCGACGGCACCTTCACCATTGAACTCAATCCACCACAAGCCAACGGCGAGCTGCTCGATGTCGTCGCCATCGATGACACGGGTCTGTCATCCCTGCCTGCACAAATCACTGCACCGGACATCACCGCGCCAGCCGCACCAAGTGAACTGGCGGTCAGCGCCAACGGCACCGTTGTCACCGGCCGTGCCGAACCGGGTAGCACCGTCCGTATTCTCGCCGCCGATGGCACCGAACTAGGCAGCGCCTTGGTCGGCCCAACTGGCGTATTCAGTATCAACCTCGACCCGCCTCAGATCGATGGCGAAGTACTGCAGGCCACCGCAACTGACGCTGCTGGCAACACCTCGGTTGCCAGCTCCGTCACCGCACCGGATATCGACGGCGGCGATACCACACCGCCTGACGCGCCTGTTGATTTGGTGATCGGTCTCGCTGGCCACCAACTGACTGGCCGAGGCGAAGCGGGGACTACGGTTCAGGTGCGTGATGCCGACGGCAATGTGCTGGCGACTGGCACTGTGGGTGCAGATGGCACCTTCCTGCTGACCCTGGATCCTGCCGTGATCGATGGCAGCACCCTGCAAGTCACCCTGACCGATGCCGCGGGCAATGTTTCGCAGCCAGGTTCGGTCACCTCCCAAGACCTGCTGCCACCTGCGCAGCCAACTGACCTGGCCCTGGCTGATGGGGTGACCCTCACCGGTCGCGGCGAGCCTGGCGCCACCGTTCAAGTTCGCGATGCTGCCGGCAACGTGATTGGCACCGGGCTGGTGGGCGCAGATGGCAGCTTCAGCCTGACCCTTTCACCCGCTCAAGCGAACGGCGAAGCACTGGACATCCGTCTGGTGGATGCCGCTGGCAACAGCTCGACCCCACTGCAATTCGACGCACCGGACATTACTCCGCCTGATGCCGTCAGCAACATCGTTGTCGGCGCTGGTGGGCTGGTCCTCAGCGGTCGCGGCGAAGCCGGGGCCACTGTGGAAGTGCGTGATGCCAACGGCAATGTGATTGGTACAGGCACTGTCTTGGCCAACGGCACCTTCCTGATTGACCTTGACCCGGCTGCCCAACCAGGCGAGCAACTGAGCCTGGTGCAGACCGACGCAAGCGGCAACGCTTCCGTTGCCCTTGAATACGACGTACCAACGACCACCGCCCCCGCCAGCCCAAGCGACCTGGCCATCGATGCCGATGGCACCACCCTGACCGGTTCCGCACCGGCCGGTAGCCGCGTAGAAGTACACGATGCCAACGGCACGCTGGTCGGCAGCGCCATTGCCGGTGCCGATGGCACCTTCACCATTGAACTCAATCCACCACAAGCCAACGGCGAGTTGTTGGATGTCGTCGCCATCGATGACACCGGCCTGTCTTCTCTGCCCGCACAGATCACCGCGCCGGACATCACCGCGCCTGCCGCGCCGAGTGAGCTGGCCGTCAGCGCCAACGGCACTGTAGTAACTGGCCGTGCCGAACCGGGTAGCACCGTCCGTATTCTCGCCGCCGATGGCACCGAACTAGGCAGCGCCTTGGTCGGCCCAACTGGCGTATTCAGTATCAACCTAGATCCGCCCCAGATTGATGGCGAAGTACTGCAAGCCACCGCAACTGACGCTGCCGGTAATACTTCGGTTGCCAGCTCCGTCACCGCACCGGATATCGACGGCGGCGATACCACACCGCCTGACGCGCCTGTTGATTTGGTGATTGGCCTCGCTGGCCACCAACTGACTGGCCGAGGCGAAGCGGGGACTACGGTTCAGGTGCGTGATGCCGACGGCAATGTGCTGGCGACTGGCACTGTGGGTGCAGATGGCACCTTCCTGCTGACCCTGGATCCTGCCGTGATCGATGGCAGCACCCTGCAAGTCACCCTGACCGATGCCGCGGGCAATGTTTCGCAGCCAGGTTCGGTCACCTCCCAAGACCTGCTGCCACCTGCGCAGCCAACTGACCTGGCCCTGGCTGATGGGGTGACCCTCACCGGTCGCGGCGAGCCTGGCGCCACCGTTCAAGTTCGCGATGCTGCCGGCAACGTGATTGGCACCGGGCTGGTGGGCGCAGATGGCAGCTTCAGCCTGACGCTCTCCCCGGCTCAAGCGAACGGCGAAGCGCTGGACATTCGTCTGGTGGACGCCGCTGGTAACAGCTCGACCCCACTGCAGTTCGATGCACCGGATATCACTCCGCCTGATGCCGTCAGCAACATTGTGGTCGGCGCTGGTGGCCTGGCCCTCAGTGGTCGCGGCGAAGCCGGGGCCACTGTGGAAGTCCGCGATGCCAACGGCAATGTGATTGGCACAGGCACTGTATTGGCCAATGGCACGTTCTTGATCGACCTTGATCCAGCTGCCCAACCAGGCGAACACCTGAGCCTGGTGCAGACTGACCCAAGCGGCAACACTTCCGTTGCCCTTGAATACGACGTACCAACGACCACCGCCCCCGCCAGCCCAAGCGACCTGGCCATCGATGCCGATGGCACCACCCTGACCGGTACCGCGCCAGCGGGCAGCCGCGTAGAGGTCCATGATGCCAACGGCACGCTGGTCGGCAGCGCCATTGCCGGTGCCGACGGCACCTTCACCATTGAGCTCAATCCACCACAAGCCAACGGCGAGCTGCTCGATGTCGTCGCCATCGATGACACGGGTCTGTCATCCCTGCCTGCACAAATCACTGCACCGGACATCACCGCGCCAGCCGCACCGAGTGAACTGGCCGTCAGCGCCAACGGCACCGTCGTTACCGGCCGAGCCGAACCGGGTAGCACCGTTCGTATTCTCGCCGCGGATGGCACCGAACTAGGCAGCGCCTTGGTCGGCCCAACTGGCGTATTCAGTATCAACCTAGATCCGCCCCAGATTGATGGCGAAGTACTGCAAGCCACCGCAACTGACGCTGCCGGTAATACTTCGGTTGCCAGCTCCGTCACCGCACCGGATATCGACGGCGGCGATACCACACCGCCTGACGCGCCTGTTGATTTGGTCATCGGTCTCGCTGGCCACCAACTGACTGGCCGAGGCGAAGCGGGGACTACGGTTCAGGTGCGTGATGCCGACGGCAATGTGCTGGCGACTGGCACTGTGGGTGCAGATGGCACCTTCCTGCTGACCCTGGATCCTGCCGTGATCGATGGCAGCACCCTGCAAGTGACCCTGACCGATGCCGCGGGTAACGTTTCGCAGCCTGGCTCGGTCACCTCGCAAGACCTGCTGCCACCAGCACAACCGACTGATTTGGCCCTGGTTGAAGGCGTGACCCTTACTGGTCGCGGTGAACCAGGCGCCACGGTTCAAGTGCGCGACGCCGCAGGCACTGTGATAGGTACCGGACTGGTCAACGCAGATGGCACTTTCAGCCTGACGCTCAGCCCTGCCCAAGCGAATGGCGAAGCACTGGACATCCGTCTGGTGGATGCCGCAGGCAACAGCTCGACCCCACTGCAATTCGATGCACCGGACATCACTCCGCCTGATGCTGTCAGCAACATCGTGGTCGGCGCTGGTGGCTTGGTCCTAAGCGGTCGCGGCGAAGCCGGTGCCACTGTGGAAGTGCGCGATGCCAGCGGCAATGTGATCGGTACCGGTACCGTCCTGGCCAACGGCACCTTCCTGATCGACCTCAACCTGGCAGCGCAACCCGGCGAGCACCTCAGCCTGGTGCAGACCGACGCAAGCGGCAACGCTTCCGTTGCCCTCGAATACGACGTACCTCAGACCACCGCCCCTGCCAGCCCAAGTGACCTCGCGATCGATGCCGATGGCACCACCCTCACCGGTACTGCACCAGCGGGCAGCCGCGTAGAAGTGCACGATGCCAACGGCACGCTGGTCGGCAGCGCCATTGCCGGTGCCGATGGCACCTTCACCCTTGAACTCACGCCACCACAAGCCAACGGTGAATTGCTCGATGTCGTCGCCATCGATGACACGGGCTTGTCGTCTCTGCCTGCACAAATCACCGCACCGGACATCACTGCACCAGCCGCACCGAGTGAACTGGCCGTCAGCGCCAACGGCACCGTCGTTACCGGCCGCGCCGAACCGGGTAGCACCGTTCGTATTCTCGCCGCCGATGGCTCCGAGCTGGGCAGCGCCTTAGTCGGGCCAACCGGCGTGTTCAGCATCAACCTTGACCCGCCCCAGATTGATGGCGAAGTTCTGCAGGCCACCGCAACCGATGCCGCTGGCAACACTTCGCTTGCCAGCTCCGTCACCGCGCCGGATATCGACGGCGTGGACACCACGCCACCCAACGCTCCGACCAACCTGGTGATCGGCCTCGCTGGCCACCAACTGACTGGCCGTGGCGAAGCGGGCACTACCGTTGAGGTGCGTGATGCCGCCGGCAATGTGCTGGCGACTGGCACTGTCGGTGCAGATGGCACCTTCCTGCTGACCCTGGATCCTGCCGTGATCGATGGCAGCACCCTGCAAGTGACCCTGACCGATGCGGCGGGCAACGTTTCGCAGCCAGGTTCGGTCACCTCGCAAGACCTGCTGCCACCAGCACAACCGACTGACCTTGCCTTGGCTGAAGGCGTGACCCTTACCGGTCGCGGCGAACCAGGTGCCACTGTGCAAGTTCGCGATGCTGCGGGCAACGTGATTGGCACCGGGCTTGTGGGCGCAGATGGCAGCTTCAGCCTGACGCTCTCCCCGGCTCAAGCGAACGGAGAAGCGCTGGATATTCGTCTGGTGGACGCCGCTGGTAACAGCTCGACCCCACTGCAATTCGACGCGCCGGACATTACTCCGCCTGATGCCGTCAGCAATATCGTGGTCGGCGCTGGTGGCCTGGCCCTCAGCGGGCGCGGCGAAGCCGGGGCCACCGTGGAAGTCCGCGATGCCAACGGCAATGTGATTGGTACCGGCACAGTCTTGGCCAACGGCACCTTCCTGATTGACCTTGACCCGGCTGCCCAACCAGGCGAGCACCTCAGCCTGGTGCAGACCGACCCAAGCGGCAACACTTCCGTTGCCCTTGAATACGACGTACCTCAAACCACCGCCCCCGCCAGCCCAAGCGACCTGGCCATCGATGCCGCTGGCACCACCCTGACCGGTACCGCGCCAGCGGGCAGCCGCGTGGAAGTGCACGATGCCAATGGCACCCTGATCGGCAGCGCCATTGCCGGTGCCGACGGCACCTTCACCCTTGAACTCACGCCACCACAAGCCAACGGCGAACTGCTCGATGTCGTCGCCATCGATGACACCGGCCTGTCTTCTCTGCCCGCACAAATCGCCGCACCGGACATCACTGCACCAGCCGCACCGAGTGAACTGGCCGTCAGCGCCAACGGCACTGTAGTAACTGGCCGTGCCGAACCGGGTAGCACCGTCCGTATTCTCGCCGCCGATGGCACTGAACTGGGCAGCGCCCTGGTCGGACCAACTGGCGTGTTCAACATCAGCCTCGACCCGCCTCAAGTTGATGGGGAGGTTCTACAAGCCACGGCTACCGATGCCGCTGGCAATACCTCCACCGCCAGCTCCGTCACCGCACCGGATATCGACGGCGGCGATACCACACCGCCTGACGCGCCTGTTGATTTGGTGATCGGCCTCGCTGGCCACCAAGTGACTGGCCGTGGCGAAGCAGGCACCTCCGTGCAGGTGCGCGACGCCGCCGGCAATGTCCTGGCCACTGGCACCGTGGGTGCAGATGGCACCTTCCTGCTGACGCTGGACCCTGCCGTCATCGACGGCAGCACCCTGCAAGTGACCCTGACCGATGCGGCGGGCAACGTTTCTCAACCTGGCTCGGTCACCTCGCAAGACCTGCTGCCACCTGCGCAACCCACCGACCTTGCCCTGGCCAATGGCATCACCTTCACCGGCCGCGGCGAACCTGGCGCCACCGTACAAGTACGCGACGCTGCCGGTACTGTGATCGGTACCGGGCTGGTCAACGCGGATGGCACGTTCAGCCTGACGCTGAGCCCTGCTCAGGCCAATGGCGAAGCCCTGGATGTCCGCCTGGTCGATGCCGCTGGTAATAGCTCCGCTGCCCTGCAGTTCAATGCCCCAGACATCACCCCACCGGATGCGGTCAGTAACATCCAGGTCGGCCCTGGCGGCTTGGTCTTGGGCGGTCGCGGGGAAGCGGGTGCCACCGTTGAGGTGCGCGACGCGGATGGCAACCTGCTTGGCCGCGGCGTCGTCACTGCCAATGGTACCTTCCTGATCAACCTCGACCCGGCTGCGCAACCTGGCGAACACCTGAGCCTGGTGCAGGTCGACCCAAGCGGCAACGCGTCCGTTGCCCTCGAATACGATGTGCCGCTGACCACCGCCCCGGCCAGCCCGAGCGAACTGGCCATCAACGCCGATGGCACCAGCCTGACCGGTAACGCGCCAGCGGGAACCCGTGTGGAGGTGCACGATGCCAATGGCACGTTGATCGGCAGTGTCGTGGCAGGTGCCGATGGCACCTTTACTATCGTGCTCGACCCGGCCCAAGCCAACGGCGAACTGCTCGATGTAGTGGCCATTGACGACACCGGCTTGTCGTCCGTGCCTGCGCAGATCACCGCGCCGGACATCACCGCGCCCGCCGCACCCAGTGAACTGGCCGTCAGCGCCAACGGCACTGTCGTCACCGGCCGTGCCGAACCGGGTAGCACCGTGCGTATTCTCGCCGCCGATGGCACTGAACTGGGCAGCGCCCTGGTCGGCCCAACCGGCGTGTTCAACATCACCCTCGACCCGCCTCAGGTCGATGGCGAAGTGTTGCAGGCAACCGCGACCGATGACGCTGGTAACACGTCGCTTGCCAGCTCCGTCACCGCGCCGGATATCGACGGCGTCGACACCACCCCACCCAACGCACCCACCAACCTGGTGATCGGCCTCGCCGGCAGCCAGCTCAGCGGCCGCGGCGAAGCCGGGGCCACCGTGCAGGTACGTGACGCCGCTGGCAATGTGCTGGCGACTGGCACCGTAGGCGCGGACGGCAATTTTGTAATCGCCCTTGATCCAGCCGTTAACGATGGCAGCACGCTGCAAGTGGTGCTGACCGACGCGGCAGGCAACGCGTCTGAACCAGGCTCGGTCACCTCGCCAGACCTGCAAGCCCCAGACCAACCCACAGGCCTGGCCTTGGCCGAAGGCGTGACCCTTACCGGTCGCGGTGAACCGGGTGCCACTGTTCAAGTCCGCGACGCTGCGGGCACTGTGATTGGTACCGGACTCGTAGGCGCAGATGGCAGCTTCAGCCTGACGCTGAGCCCTGCTCAAGCGAATGGCGAAGCGCTAGACGTTCGCCTGGTGGACGCCGCCGGCAACAGCTCTGCCCCACTGCAATTCGATGCACCGGACATCACACCGCCTGATGCCGTCAGCAATATTGCCGTCGGCTCCGACGGCCTGGTCCTCAGCGGCCGCGGCGAAGCCGGCGCCACTGTGCAAGTGCGTGACGCCGAGGGCACTGTGATCGGCACAGGCACTGTCTTGGCCAACGGCACCTTCCTCATCGACCTCGACCCGGCAGCGCAACCCGGCGAGCACCTGAGCCTGGTGCAGACCGACCCGAGCGGTAACGCATCCGTCGCCTTTGAATACGACGTACCCCTGATCACCGCCCCGGCCAGCCCAAGCGAGCTGGCGATCAATGCCGATGGCACCAGCCTGACCGGCAACGCGCCAGCAGGAACCCGTGTGGAGGTGCACGATGCCAATGGCACGCTGATCGGCAGTGTCGTGGCAGGTGCCGATGGCACCTTCACTATCGTGCTCGACCCGGCCCAAGCCAACGGCGAACTGCTTGATGTGGTCGCCATCGATGACAACGGTCTGTCGTCCGTGCCTACGCAAATCTTTGCGCCAGACATCACCGCGCCGACTGCACCGAGTGAACTGGCTATCAACGCCGACGGCAGCGTCGTCACCGGCCGTGCCGAACCGGGTAGCACCGTGCGGGTGCTGGCAGCTGACGGCACCGAACTGGGCAGCGCCTTGGTCGGCCCGACCGGCACCTTCAACATCACCCTCGATCCGCCTCAAGTCGATGGCGAGGTGCTGCAGGTCACCGCGACCGACGCTGCAGGCAACGCCTCAACCGCCGGTACGGTCACCGCGCCGGACATCGACGGCGGCGACACCACGCCACCAGATGCACCCACCAACCTGGTCATCGCCCTCGCCGGCAGCCAGCTGAATGGCCGCGGCGAAGCCGGGGCCACCGTGCAGGTCCGTGATGCCGAGGGCAACCTCGTGGCAAGCGGCTCGGTCAACCCGGATGGCACCTTCCAGATCACCCTGGACCCGGCCGTGAAAGACGGCAGCACCCTGCAAGTGGTGCTGACCGACGCAGCAGGCAACGCCTCTGAACCTGGTTCGGTGACTTCGCCAGACCTGCAAGCGCCAGACCAACCTACCGGCCTGGAACTGGCCAACGGCGTCACCCTCACGGGTAGCGGCGAACCTGGCGCCACCGTACAGGTGCGCGACGCTGCGGGCGACATCATCGGTACCGGCCTGGTCAACGAGAACGGCAGCTTCAGCCTCACCCTTACGCCTGCCCAGGCCAATGGCGAAGTGCTGGATATCCGCCTGGTGGACGCCGCCGGCAACAGCTCTGCCCCACTCCAATTCGATGCACCGGACATCACGCCACCTGCTGCCGTCAGCAATATTGCCGTCGGCTCCGACGGCCTGGTCCTCAGCGGCCGCGGCGAAGCCGGCGCCACTGTGCAAGTGCGTGATGCCGAGGGCACTGTGATCGGCACCGGAACTGTCTTGGCCAACGGCACCTTCCTCATCGACCTCGACCCGGCAGCGCAACCCGGCGAGCACCTGAGCCTGGTGCAGACCGACCCGAGCGGCAACGCGTCCGTCACCTTTGAATACGACGTACCCCTGATCACCGCCCCGGCCAGCCCAAGCGAGCTGGCGATCAATGCCGATGGCACCAGCCTGACCGGCAACGCGCCAGCAGGAACCCGTGTCGAAGTGCACGATGCCAATGGCACGCTGATCGGCAGTGTCGTGGCAGGTGCCGATGGCACCTTCACTATCGTGCTCGACCCGGCCCAAGCCAACGGCGAACTGCTCGATGTTGTGGCCATTGATGACAACGGTCTGTCGTCCGTGCCTACGCAAATCTTTGCGCCAGACATCACCGCGCCGACTGCACCGAGTGAACTGGCTATCAACGCCGACGGCAGCGTCGTCACCGGCCGTGCCGAACCGGGTAGCACCGTGCGGGTGCTGGCAGCTGACGGCACCGAACTGGGCAGCGCCCTGGTCGGCCCGACTGGCACCTTCAACATCACCCTTGATCCGCCTCAAGTCGATGGCGAGGTGCTGCAAGTTACTGCGACCGATGCTGCAGGCAACGCCTCAACCGCCGGTACGGTCACCGCGCCGGACATCGACGGCGGCGACACCACGCCACCAGATGCACCCACCAACCTGGTCATCGCCCTCGCCGGCAGCCAGCTGAATGGCCGCGGCGAAGCCGGGGCCACCGTGCAGGTCCGTGATGCCGAGGGCAACCTCGTGGCAAGCGGCTCGGTCAACCCGGATGGCACCTTCCAGATCACCCTGGACCCGGCCGTGAAAGACGGCAGCACCCTGCAAGTGGTACTGACCGACGCGGCAGGCAACGCCTCTGAACCTGGCTCAGTCACCTCGCCAGACCTGCAAGCGCCAGAGCAACCTACCGGCCTGGAACTGGTCGACGGCGTCACCCTCACGGGTAGCGGCGAACCGGGCGCCACCGTGCAGGTGCGCGACGCTGCGGGCGACATCATTGGTACCGGCCTGGTCAACGAGAACGGCAGCTTCAGCCTCACCCTGTTCCCAGCTCAGGCCAATGGTGAAGTGCTGGACATCCGCCTGGTGGACGCCGCCGGCAACAGCTCTACCCCGCTGCCATTCGATGCACCGGACATCACGCCGCCTGCTGCGGTGAGCAATATTGTCGTCGGCGCCGACGGCCTGGCCTTGAGCGGCCGTGGTGAAGCGGGTGCCAGCGTGGAGGTGCGCGACGCCGAGGGTAATGTGATCGGCACCGGCACTGTCTTGGCCAACGGCACCTTCCTGATCGACCTCGACCCGGCGGCACTGCCAGGCGAGCGCCTGAGCCTGGTGCAGACCGACCCAAGCGGCAATGCATCCGTAGCCTTCGAGTATGACGTACCCTCCACCACCACGCCGGCCAGCCCGAGCGACCTGGTGGTCGCCGAAGACGGCACCAGCATCAGCGGTTCCGCCCCGGTCGGCAGCCGTGTGGAAGTGCGCGATGCCGATGGCACGCTGGTCGGCAACGTGGTGGTGGGTGCCGAAGGTACCTTCACCGTCATCCTCAACCCGGCACAAGCCAACGGCGAACTGCTCGACCTGGTGGCAATCGATGGCACCGGCGCGTCGTCCCTGCCGGTACAAATCAACGCACCCGACATCACCGCGCCGACTGCGCCGAGTGAACTGGCAGTCAGCGCCGACGGCAGCGTCGTCACCGGCCGTGCCGAACCGGGCAGCACCGTGCGGGTGCTGGCAGCTGATGGCACCGAACTGGGCAGCGCCTTGGTCGGCCCGACTGGCACCTTCAACATCACCCTCGATCCGCCTCAAGTCGATGGCGAGGTGCTGCAAGTTACTGCGACCGATGCTGCAGGCAACGCCTCAACCGCCGGTACGGTCACCGCGCCGGACATCGACGGCGGCGACACCACGCCACCAGACGCACCCACCAACCTGGTCATCGCTCTCGCCGGCAGCCAGCTCAATGGCCGCGGCGAAGCTGGGGCCACGGTGCAAGTCCGTGATGCCGAGGGCAACCTCGTGGCAAGCGGCTCGGTCAACCCGGATGGCACCTTCCAGATCACCCTGGACCCGGCCGTGAAAGACGGCAGCACCCTGCAAGTGGTGCTGACCGACGCGGCAGGCAACGCCTCTGAGCCTGGCTCGGTAACCTCGCCAGACCTGCAAGCGCCAGAGCAACCTACCGGCCTGGAACTGGTCGACGGCGTCACCCTCACGGGTAGCGGCGAACCGGGCGCCACCGTACAGGTGCGCGACGCTGCGGGCGACATCATCGGCACCGGCCTGGTCAACGAGAACGGCAGCTTCAGCCTCACCCTGTTCCCAGCTCAGGCCAATGGTGAAGTGCTGGACATCCGCCTGGTGGACGCCGCCGGCAACAGCTCTACCCCGCTGCCATTCGATGCACCGGACATCACGCCGCCTGCTGCGGTGAGCAATATTGTCGTCGGCGCCGACGGCCTGGCCTTGAGCGGCCGTGGTGAAGCGGGTGCCAGCGTGGAGGTGCGCGACGCCGAGGGTAATGTGATCGGCACCGGTACTGTCTTGGCCAACGGCACCTTCCTGATCGACCTCGACCCGGCGGCACTGCCAGGCGAGCACCTGAGCCTGGTGCAGACCGACCCAAGCGGCAATGCGTCCGTAGCCTTCGAGTACGACGTACCCTCGACCACCACGCCGGCCAGCCCGAGCGACCTGGTGGTCGCCGAAGACGGCACCAGCATCACCGGTTCCGCCCCGGTCGGCAGCCGTGTGGAAGTGCGCGATGCCGATGGCACGCTGGTCGGCAGCGTGGTGGTGGGTGCCGAAGGTACCTTCACCGTCATCCTCAACCCGGCACAAGCCAATGGCGAACTGCTCGACCTGGTGGCAATCGATGGCACCGGCGCGTCGTCCCTGCCGGTACAAATCAACGCACCCGACATCACCGCGCCGACTGCGCCGAGTGAACTGGCGATCAACGCCGACGGCAGCGTCGTCACCGGACGTGCCGAACCGGGCAGCACCGTGCGGGTGCTGGCAGCTGACGGCACCGAACTGGGCAGCGCCCTGGTCGGCCCGACCGGCACCTTCAACATCACCCTCGATCCGCCTCAAGTCGATGGCGAGGTGCTGCAGGTCACCGCCACAGATGCCGCGGGCAACGCCTCTACGGCCGGCACGGTCACCGCGCCGGATATCGACGGCGGCGACACCACGCCTCCAGACGCACCCACCAACCTGGTCATCGCCCTC
Source organism: Pseudomonas sp. DCB_AW (assembly GCF_026240895.1). Taxonomy (NCBI): domain Bacteria; kingdom Pseudomonadati; phylum Pseudomonadota; class Gammaproteobacteria; order Pseudomonadales; family Pseudomonadaceae; genus Pseudomonas; species Pseudomonas sp. DCB_AW. Next base: position 18,861 of record NZ_JAPFCE010000054.1, on the reverse strand, counting down.
GCCGGCAGCCAGCTCAATGGCCGTGGCGAAGCCGGGGCCACTGTTCAAGTCCGTGATGCCGAGGGCAACCTCGTGGCCAGCGGCTCGGTCAACCCGGATGGCACCTTCCAGATCACCCTGGACCCGGCCGTGAAAGACGGCAGCACCCTGCAAGTGGTACTGACCGACGCGGCAGGCAACGCCTCTGAACCTGGTTCGGTGACCTCGCCAGACCTGCAAGCGCCAGAGCAACCTACCGGCCTGGAACTGGTCGACGGCGTCACCCTCACGGGTAGCGGCGAACCGGGCGCCACCGTGCAGGTGCGCGACGCTGCGGGCGACATCATCGGCACCGGCCTGGTCAACGAGAACGGCAGCTTCAGCCTCACCCTTACGCCTGCCCAGGCCAATGGTGAAGTGCTGGATATCCGCCTGGTGGACGCCGCCGGCAACACCTCGACCCCGCTGCCATTCGATGCACCGGACATCACCGCGCCGGCTGCCGTCAGCGACATCGTGGTCGGCACGGGTGGCCTGGCCCTGAGCGGCCGTGGCGAAGCGGGGGCCAGCGTCGAAGTGCGTGACGCCCTCGGCTCGGTCATTGGCACCGGCACCGTCTTGGCCAACGGCACCTTCCTGATCGACCTCGACCCGGCGGCACTGCCAGGCGAGCGCCTGAGCCTGGTGCAGACCGACGCGAGCGGCAACGCCTCCGAAGCCCTGCAATTCGATGTCCCTGTGACCACCGCGCCGGCCAGCCCGACCGAGCTGGTGGTCGCCGAAGACGGCACCAGCATCAGCGGGTCCGCCCCAGTCGGCAGCCGCGTGGAGGTCCACGATGCTGACGGCAACGTGGTCGGCAGCGTGGTGGTTGGCGCCGAAGGCACCTTCACCGTCGTGCTCACGCCAGCACAAGCCAACGGCGAACTGCTGGATGTAGTGGCAATCGACAGCACCGGCGCATCGTCCCTGCCGGTACAAGTCAACGCACCGGACATCACTGCGCCTATCACACCTACTGAACTGGCCGTCAGCACCGATGGCAGCGTGGTCACCGGGCGTGCCGAAGTGGGCAGCACAGTGCGCGTCCTGGCGGCCGATGGCACCGAGCTGGGCAGCGTTCTGGTCGGCCCGAGCGGTGCCTTCAGCATCACCCTTACCCCGGCACAGGTCGATGGCGAACAGCTGCAAGTCACGGCCACCGATACCGCAGGCAATACCTCGACGGCCGGCAGCGTTACCGCACCGGATATCGACAATGGCGACACCACGCCACCGGCGCCGGCCACCAACCTGGTGGTCAGCAATGATGGGCTGACTCTCTCTGGCCGCGGCGAACCTGGCGCGACCGTCGAGGTTCGCAACGATCAGGGCCAGGTGGTGGTCACGGGAACGGTACAACCCGGTGGCGACTTCACCGTGCAGCTGCCCCCCTCGGTTGCAGACGGCTCGTCGCTGCAGGTGACCTTGACCGATGCCGCTGGCAATACCTCGCAACCGAGCTCGGTGCTCACGCCAGACCTCGCCGCGCCGCTGCAACCTACCGACCTTGTCCTCAGCGAGGGCATCAGCCTGACCGGTAGCGCCGAACCTGGCGCCCGAGTGAACGTCCACGACGCGTCAGGCAACTTGATCGGCAGCGCCATCGCCGAACCCGACGGCACCTTCACCCTCACCCTGGACCCGATCCAGGCCAATGGCGAAACCTTGGCCATCACCGTGGTCGATGCCGCGGGTAACACCTCGGTGCCACTGAGTTACGTGGCAGCGGACATCACCGCACCGGCGATCATCACTGACGTCGTCGCGGGTGCCGGCAGCCTGGCGGTCTCCGGCCGCGGCGAAGCCGGCGCCAAAGTGGAGGTGAAAGATACCGATGGCACGGTCATCGGCACCGGCACCGTCGCCCCGAACGGCACCTTCGTGGTTGACCTCGAAACGCCGCTGGCGGCAGGCCAGGCCATCGTCCTGGTGCAAACCGATGCTGCGGGTAATGAGTCGGTGGGCATCGCCGTCATCGTTGCCGATGCACCGCTGCCCGAAAGCCCGAGCGGGCTGGTGCTGGCAGCCGACGGCTCGTCCATCAGCGGCAGTGCCCCTGCGGGCACGCAGGTCGAGGTGCGCGACGCACAGGGTAATGTGCTGGGCAGTGCCCAGGCCGGCCCTGGCGGCGGCTTCACCATCGGCCTCACGCCAGCGCAGGCCAACGGCGAAACACTGGATGTAGTCGCCATCGATGCCGATGGCAACAACTCGCTGCCGACCCAGATCATTGCCCCTGATATCACCCCGCCGAACCAGGCCAGCGACCTGCAACTGAGCGCCGATGGCAGCACCCTCACCGGTCGCGGTGAGCCTGGCACCACCGTGCAGGTCACCAACGCCCAGGGCGATGTGCTGGGCAACGCCCAGGTGGGTGCCAATGGCGTCATCAGCGTGGTCCTGACTCCGCCGCAAACCGACGGCCAGGAATTGGACGTGACCCTGCGCGACGCCGCGGGCAACACCTCTACCGCAACCGTCAACGCGCCCGACCTGGACGGCCCGCTGCAGCCTTCGGGCCTGGCCATCGACACCAACGGCCTCCACCTCACTGGGCAGGGCCAGAGCGGCTCGACCATCACCGTGCGTGCAGAAGATGGCACCATTCTGGGCACCACCACGGTGGGTGGCGACGGCCGCTTCGACGTCACCCTCAACCAGCCTCAGCGCAATGGCGAAAGCCTGACCGTGGACGCCACCGACAACCTCGGCAACAGCGCAGGCCCGGTCAACTTCACGGCGCCTGATACCACGCCACCGCAAGCGGTTGGCGAGGTAGCCATCGATGGCGCGGGCCTGACCGTCACCGGCACCGGTGAACCCGATGCAACTGTGACCGTACGCGCGCCGGATGGCAGCGTGCTGGGCACCGTTGTGGTCGGCGCTAACGGCGCATTCGAAATCACCCTGGACCCGCCGCAGACCAACGGCCAGGCACTGACCGTGGAACAACGCGACCCAACCGGCAACCTGTCCACCGCCGTCACCCTGCCGGCACCCGACAGCGAGGCACCGGATACCCCGACAGGCACCACGTTGTCCGCTGATGGCCGAACCCTCACCGGCACCGGTGAACCCGGTGCGACGGTAACCGTGACCGGCACGGCTGGCGCAGTCGTGGGCACCGCCGTGGTCGAGGCCGATGGCAGCTTCCGCGTGACCATCGACCCCCCACAGCTCAATGGCCAGACCCTGTCCGTCACCCAGGCCGACAGCGCCGGCAATGACTCCCCCGCCGCCCTCGTGACCGCACCTGATCTCGAGGCACCGGAGGCTGCGCAAGGCCTGGGCCTGGACCCGACAGGCACGGAACTCAGCGGCCAGGGCGAGCCCGGCAGCACCGTGGAAGTACGCAACGCTGCCGGGGACTTGCTGGGCACCATCCCGGTGAATGGCGACGGCACCTTCACCGTCACCCTCACACCCGCCCAGACCAACGGCGAAGTGCTGTCGGTGGTATTGATCGATAACGACGGCAATGCCTCGCCATCGGCCACCTTCACGGCCGACGACAGTACGGCACCCACCGCGCCGGCCGGGCTTACCATTACCCCGGGCGGCAACGCCATCCAGGGTACCGGTGAGGCAGGTTCGACCGTCGAAGTGCGCGCCCCTGACGGCAGCCTCTTGGGCTCTGTGGTTGTGCCAGCAGGCGGTAACTTCACGGTGCCGTTGTCCCCTGCGCAACTCGATGGCCAGGCGCTGGAGGTCACCTTGACCGACGCCGCGGGCAACGAGTCCCTGCCCACCCAGATCATTGCACCGGACATCACCCCGCCGGCACTGCCCACCGAGGTGGAGGTCAGCCCGGATGGCACCACCGTGACCGGCAACGCGCCGGGCGCAACGACGGTGACGGTGCGGGATGCAGCCGGCAACGAGACCACCGAGCCGGTGAACCCTGACGGCAGCTTCAGCGTGACGCTGCCGACTCCGCAGACCAACGGTGAACCCGTGACCGTGGTAGTCAGCGACGGGGCCAATAGCTCTGCGCCCATCACAGTCACGGCACCCGATACCACCGACCCGCTCCCGGCCACGGGGGTCACCGTCAGCCCGGATGGCAGCGTGGTCGGTGGCGGCGCCGAACCTGGCAGTACAGTCGTCATCCGCAACCCGGATGGCAGTGAACGCGGCAGCGAAACCGTCGGGCCGGACGGTACCTTCGTGGTACCCGTCACGCCGCCACTGGCGGAGGGCGAAACCGTCGACGTGGTGGTGATCGACCCTGCCGGCAACGAGTCCACCCCCGTTTCGCTGGACGGCCCGGATGGCACCGAAGCCGTTACCCCAAGCGGCCTTGCCATCAGCGCCGACGGCTTCCTGCTCACCGGCCAAGGCACCGTCGGGTCACTGATCACCGTAACCTCAGGCGGCATTACCCTGGGCACGGCAACGGTGGGTAGCGATGGCACCTTCCGGGTGTTCTTCCAGAATGCCCAGCTCAATGGCGAGACCTTGGTGGTCACCGCGCGCACCACGGTCGATGGCGACCCATCGGTACCCGCCACCCTCGTGGCCAACGACACCACCGCGCCAGCCGCCCCGATTGTGGATGGCATCGACCGCACCGGCAGCACGCTGACCGGCCATGGCGAAGTGGGTGCGACCGTACGTGTGGTCAATGCCCAAGGCGACGTGCTTGGCACTGCCACCGTCGGCAGCAATGGCTTGTTCAGCATCAGCTTCGCGCCACCGCTGACCAATGCCCAGAACCTGATCGTCACCCAGGCCGATGCGGCCGGTAACGTGTCGCTCGCAGCCACCTTGCAGGCCCCTGACCTGCAGGCGCCGCTGGCGGCCAGCAACCTCAGCCTCAACAGCGCGGCCACCGTACTCAGCGGCGAAGGTGAGGCCGGTGCCACCGTCACCGTGCGCGATGCCAGCGGCGCCATTCTGGCCACCGGCACCGTCAACCAACTCGGCCAGTTCCAGATCACCCTGCCGAGCGCGCAAACCAGCGGCAGCCCGCTGCAGGTCACGCTCAGCGACGCCGCCGGCAACATTTCTGGCCCGGCCAGCCTGGCGACGCCAGACCGCACGCCGCCTGCAGCCATCAGCAACCCCGTACTGAGCCAGGACGGCAAGCAGCTGTCGGGCAGCGGTGAGGCAGGCGCCACCGTCCAGGTGCGCAATGCCGCCGGGACCGTGCTCGGCACGGCGGTGGTCGGGGCCGATGGCCGCTTCACGGTGGTCTTCGACACCCCGCAAGCCACCGGCCAGGCCATCGGCGTCACGCAGGTGGATGCGGCTGGCAATACCTCGCCAGCGGTCAATGTCACCACCCCTGACCTGACCCCGCCAGCGCCGCTGACCAATGTGGTGCTGAACAACAACGGCCTGACCCTGACCGGCCTCGGCGAAGCCGGCGCCACCGTCACCGTGCGCGGCCCGGATGGCACCATCATCGGTACCGGCCTGGTAAGCGCCAACGGCAGCTTCACCCTGACCCTGGACAACGCTCAACTCAACGCCCAGCACTTGAGCGTGACCCAGACCGACGCAGGCAATAACACCTCCACCGCCGTGGCGGTCACCGCGCCGGACTTCACCCCACCGCCTGCCCCAACCGCGCTGGCCTTGGCCGCCACTGGCCTGCAGTTGACCGGCAGTGCGGAAGCCGGCAGTACCGTGACCGTGCGCGATGCCTCTGGCAACGTGCTGGGCACTGCGGTAGCTGGCAGCAACGGCACTTTCCAGGTCACCCTGAACAGTGCCCAGACCAATGGCCAGACCTTGCAGGTAACCGCCACCGATGCCGCAGGCAACGTGTCGCCGGCCGCGCCGTACACCGCAGCCGATACCACGCCACCCGCCGCAGTCGCCAACCTGGCGGTCTCCGCCAATGGCGCGACCCTCACCGGTACCGGCGAAGCCAACGCCACGGTCACCGTTCGCGCACCGGACGGTACCGCACTGGGCACGGCCACGGTGGGCGCCGATGGCAGCTTCACGGTCAACCTGTCACCTGCCGCCATCACCGGCGAAAGCCTCAGCGTGGTGCAGGCCGATGCCGCGCAGAACGTTTCACCTGCACAAACCGTCACCGCACCGGGCATCCTGGCGCCAGAGACGCCCGACAACCTGGTACTGGCCGCTGATGGCCTGGTAGTAACCGGCACGGCAACGCCAGGCAGCACGGTCACTGTCTACGGCCCCAACGGCGTATTGCTGGGCACAGCCCCGGTCGCCAACGACGGCACCTTCACGGTCAACCTCGGCAGCGTCCAGGCCAACGGCGAAGTGCTGCATGTGAGTGCGGTAGGCACCGATGGCAGCACGTCGCTGCCAGCCACCCTGCAGGCACCGGACACCACGGCACCGCTGCCACTGGCCAACGTCGTGCTGTCCAGCGATGGGCTGGTCCTCAGTGGCCGCGGCGAGCCGGGTGCCACCGTCACCGTGATCGGTGAAGGTGGCGTCGACCTCGGCACCGGGGTGGTCGATGCCAATGGCAACTTCAGCATCAACCTGGGCAGCGCGCAGATCAATGGCGAACAGCTCAGCGCCAGCCAGTCCGATGCCGCCGGCAACGAATCCAACAGCATCAGCGTTATCGCGCCGGACCGCGTGGCGCCCGATGCCGCCGAGAACCTGGCCTTTGCCGGTGGCGGCAGCCTGCTCAACGGTACCGGCGAAGCGGGCAGCACTGTGCGCGTGCTGGCCGCCGATGGCAGCGTGCTGGGCACTGCGGTGGTGCGTGGCGACGGCAGCTTCCAGGTCGACCTCAACGCGCCTCAGGCCAACGGCCAGCAAGTGCAAGTCGTGCTGACCGATGCCGCTGGCAACCAGTCGGCTGCCAGCCCAATCACCGCGCCGGATACCACCCCACCCACCGCGCCAACCGAGCTGGCCATTTCCAGCGATGGCATCACCCTCACCGGCCGCGGCGAGGTCGGCGCGCTGTTGATCGTCACCGGGCCAGATGGCAGCGAGGTTGGCAGGGCCACTGTCGATGCCAGCGGCCATTTCACCGTCATCCTCAGCCCAGCACTGGGTAACAGCGAGCTGCTCAGCTTCACCCAGACCGACACTGCCGGCAACGTGTCGCCAGCGGCTACCCTGCTGACGCCAGACTTCACCCCACCCGCCGCGCTCACCGATGTCGACATCACGCTCGACGGCAGCGTGGTGATCGGCCTGGGCGAAGCCGGTGCAACCGTCACCGTCAGCAACGCCGCAGGCGCGGTGCTGGGCTCTGGCATCGTACTGGCCGACGGCAGCTTCCGTGTCGAACTGACACCGCCACAAATCAACTACGAAATCCTGTCGGTACAGCAAGCCGACCCACCCGGCAACATCAGTGCGCCGGTCAACGTCCGGGCGCCGGACCTCACGCCACCGGAGGCCGCGACCGAACTGCGGCTCAACGCAGCGGGCGATCTGCTCAGCGGCGTCGGCGAAGCGGGTGCGACCGTTAGGGTCTATGTCGGCATCACGCAAATCGGCACGGTCCAGGTGGACGCGGACGGTACGTTCCAGGTCAACCTGAGCTCGGCGCAGCTGAACGGGCAGGTGCTGCAAGTGACCCTGACCGATGGCCGCAACAACGTCTCGCCGATCAGCACGACCACGGCAGTAGACATCACACCGCCCGCCTCGGTGATCGCCACGATCAACGACAGCGGCACCCAGCTGATCGGCACCGGCGAACCCGGCTCACGGGTCACCGTGGTCAACAACCAGGGCGACCTGCTCGGCCAGGTCTCGGTCGACCCGGACGGCACCTTCGTGCTCGACCTGAACGCGGCGCAAATCAACGGCGAAGTGCTGACCCTCATCGCCCAGGACGCCACCGGCAACCCGTCTGCGCCACTGCAAGTGACCGCGCCAGACCTGACGCCACCGGTACAGCCGAGCGACCTGTTGCTCAACCCGGCCGGCACCTCGATGACCGGTACCGCCGAAGCAGGCACCACCGTCACCGTTCGCGGGCCGAACAACAATGTGGTCGGCGAGGTGGAAGTCCCTGCAAACGGCCAGTTCACCGTCACCATCAACCCAGCCCAAAACAACGGCCAACTGCTGACCGTGGTGTCCACCGACGATGCCGGCAACAGCTCGCTGCCTGCCAGCTACCAGACCAACGACACCTCGCCACCTGCCGTGGTCACGGACATGGCCATCAACAACACCTTCGACGTGCTGACCGGTAAAGGCGAGCCGAATGCGATCGTCACCGTCAGCCGCGGCGGCACTGTGCTGGGCACTGGCCAAGTGGATGCGGCCGGCAACTTCCAGATCACGCTGGTACCGCCTGCGGGTATTCTGGCTACGCTGGGGGTGACGCAATCTGACGGCTTCAACACCTCGGCGGTCGCGACCTATGTCACGCCATTGGTAGCACCACCCGTGCCGCCAACCAATGTGACCCTGGGCAGCGATGGCCTGACCTTGCAGGGCAATGCGCCGAGTGGTGTCGGTATCCGCGTCTACGATGCCGCCGGCAACCTGATCGGCACCGGCGGGGCCACCCTCAATGGCACCTTCACCCTGCAACTGAACGCGGCGCAGCTCAACGGCCAGCACCTGACCGTGACGGCTGTGGCGTTGGTGGGCGGCGAATCGCAACCGACCTTCGTGCAGGCCGCCGACATCACGCCACCGGCCAACCCGGTGGTGACCGGCCTGTCTGCCAACGGCCTGGTACTGAGTGGTACCGGTGAAGCCGGGGCCACGGTAACCGTGCGCGACGCCAGCAACAACGTGCTCGGCACTGGGCAAGTGAATGCCGGTGGCGCGTTCAGCATCAACCTCAATACCCCGCAGCTCAACGGCCAGGTATTGGGCGTGAGCCAGGCTGACGCGGCAGGCAACGTGTCTGGCAGCACCAGCGTCACCGCCATCGACGTGCAGCCACCGGCCGCGCCGACCAACCTGGTCATCAATGGCGCTGGCACCGAGCTCACAGGGCGTGGCGAGGCGGGTGCAACCGTGACCGTGCAAGGCCCGAACGGCCCGCTGGGCTCGGCCGTGGTTCAAGCCGATGGCACGTTCACCATCACCCTGACCACACAGCAAAACGATGGGCAACTGCTGGTGGTACGCCAGTCCGACCCTACCGGCAACCTGTCCAGCAGCGTCAACGTGACAGCGCCGGACACCACACCGCCAGCCGCGCCGCTGGCCACCATCAACGCCAACGGTACGGCCGTCAGCGGCTCTGGCCAGGTCGGCAGCACCGTGACGGTGCGCAACGGCGCAGGCACTGTCATCGGCACGGCCACGGTGGGCAGCAACGGCCTGTTCGTGGTCAGCCTGACTGCGGCGCAGATCGACAACCAGGCCTTGAGCGTCACCCTCACCGACGGTGCAGGCAATGTCTCGACCGGCACTGCGCTCACTGCACCGGACCTGACCCCGCCTGCAGCCGCCGGCAACCTGGCGATCAGCGCCGACGGCAGCACCCTCACCGGTAGCGGCGAAGTGGGCGCCACCGTCACCGTGCGCAGTGCCAACGGCACCGTGCTGCAAACGGCGGTGGTGCAACCGGACGGCAACTTCACCGTGACCCTGAGCCCGCCTCAAGACAACGGCCAGTTGCTGTCGGTGACCCTCAGCGACGGGCGCGGCAACGTGTCCGGTAACGTCAACATCACCGCACCAGACGTCGATGCCAACGCCCCAGTAATCGCCAGCGACAACCTGGTGACCGCCGAGGTCAACCTGGCACCGGTGGTCAGCTCGCGCAGCTATCAGGACAGCTTCACCACCTTGCTGGCAGGCTTCACCAAGACCTACACCTGGACGGTCGGTGCCGGCACTACCGTGGACCCGACGCTGACCCTGACCACCAGCAGCGCGCTGTCGCTGCTCGACAACGCCACCTTCACCCTGCAAGTGAAGAACGCTGCCGGCAACTGGGTGACCTTGGCCACGGGCACCAGCCAGGGCCTGCTCGACCTGATCCTGCTGCCGCTGGGCCAGGGCCTTCGTGTCGACATCGGCGAGCTACAGGCCGGTGACTATCGCCTGACGGTCGGCAGTGGCGGCATCGGCCTGGTCACCAACGTGACCACCACGCTGGACATCGAGACCACCAGCCTCACGCAGTTCACCGGCACCGGCACGGCAAAAACCGGCAACGTCATTACCGACGTTGGCACCGACGGCAGCGTCGATGCCCTTGGCCCGGACAGCGCCGCCGTGCTGCAGGTGATGAAGAACGGCAGTTATGTATCGGCGGGCAGCGCCACCACGGTGCAGGGCCTGTACGGCACCCTGGTGATCCGCGGTGACGGCAGCTACACGTACACGCCTAACGGCAGCCCATCGAGCGTCGGCAAGGTCGATGTGTTCAGTTACCAGTTGCTGCACGCCAACGGCGCCTCCGATGCGGCCAACCTGTATGTGCGCATCGACAGCCCACAAGCCACGGAGATCTGGAGCGACACCAACTTCAGTGCACCGGCCACAGTGCTCGACGCGGTCAACGACGCCGGCACCAGCCACCTCACCCTGGCCAACCGGGTGGACACCAGTACAGCCTCGCTGGGCACACTGGGCCTGCCTTTGATCGGCACACGCCAGGCCACCTACACCACCAGCGTTGCCGCCGACACCACGGCCAACCTGCAAGTGGTGGTCAACTCCACCAACTTGCTGAGCTTGCTCAATGGCACCACCATCGACCTGCTCAAACTCAACCCAGCGACCGGCCAGTACGTGCTGGTGCAGTCGGTCGGCGGCGGCTCGCTGATCAGCCTGCTCGGTGGTGGTGCGGGCTACACGTTCCAGAACCAGGGGGCAGGCACCTACCACGTGCGCGTCACCGCGGGCGGCATCGGCCTGGCCAGTTCGATCACCACCAGCGTCAACGCCACCACCACGCACCTGACCGAGTTCGTGGTCAGCGGCGCCACGGCGGTCACCGGCAACCTGTTGGCCGACGACAACCTTGGCTCGCCATTGACCGTGCTGAGTGTGATGACGGCGGCCAACACCTACACCATCCCGGGCTACAACGGGGTCAGTGTGGCGGGCAGCTACGGCACCCTGCTGGTGCAAGCAGACGGCAGCTACACCTACACCCTCAACGCCGGGCTGACCAATGCGGTGATTGGCCAGCATGAAACCTTCACCTACGAGCTGACCCACCCCAACGGCACCACCGACACCGCCAACCTGACCATCAGCCTGGACAACGCCGCCAACTTCACGGCCACCAGCTCGCTGCTGGCAGACAGCGGTGACGAAGGCGTGGCACTGGCCAGTCTCGCGGCCGTGGCCTCCAGCGAAGTGATTGCCGGCACCGATGGCAATGACCACCTCGATGGCAGCCAAGGCGGCCACATCACCCTGCTGGGTGGTGCGGGCGATGACACCCTGGTGGTGGTCGACCAGAACTTCGCCAGCGTCGAGGGTGGCAGCGGCAACGACACCCTGCTGTGGGGCGGCGGCGATGCCAGCATCGACCTGGGCAACCTGGTCGGACGGGTCCACGACATCGAAGTGATCGACCTCAACGACACCAGCTCGGTGGCGTTGACCCTGAACCTGGCGGACGTGGTCGCGATCACCGAAACCGGCAACGACACACTGGTCATCAAGGGGGATGAAAAGGACTCGGTTCACATGACGGACAACTGGGCGCTGGTCGGGAACCAAACTGCCGACGGCATCGACTATAACCAATACACGGCCCAGGAGGATCCGAGCCATCACCTGTGGGTGCAGAACGGTATCCATGTCGTCTGAGGCCGCTGCAATCCCGCCGGGCAATCGCCCGGCGGCAAGGACGAACAGCAGTAAGGGAACTATGTGAAGCGAAGCAGTCCGCTGTCACCGCTGTTGCTGGGGGCCTTCGGGCTCCTGGCCCTGAACTTCAACACGGCTGCCCAGGCAGCCGACGACATCGACCCACAACTGCGCCAGATCGGGCCTTCACTGCTACGTGATGCGCCCGACGCGGTGCCCGCCCGCCCACCTATCGGCATGGCCCCCGTCAGCAATGGCGACCGCCTCGGGCTGACCGAAGCGGTGCTGCAAGCCGCGCAATGGCACCCCAGCATCGCCGAGGCCATCGGCAACCTCTACAAGCAAGGCGAAGGCATCAACGTTGCCCGCGCCGGTTACTACCCGCAGATTTCCGGCGGTATCCGCACGGGCTATGACACTGGCTACGGCGGCGACCGTAACAGCCAGGCGCTCAACCTGTCGCTCAAGCAGATGCTCTACGACTTCGGCAAGGTCGACAGCGCCGTCAGCGCTGCCCAGGCCGCCGCCGCCCGCGCCCAGGCCAATATCCTTCTGGTGGTCGACGAACTGGCCCGCGACACCGCCTATGCCTGGGTCGAGACCCGCCGCTACGAGCAACTGATCACGATTGCCCGCGACCAGATCCGCGGGGTCGGCGACATCGCCGGCATGGCCCGCCAGCGCAGCGACATGGGCGCCAGCACCCGCTCCGACGTGGTGCAGGCCGAATCCCGGGTAGAGAGCGCCCGCGCCACCCTGGAGGAATACCAATCACAGTACGAACGCTGGCGCTCGACCCTGGCGTCATTGCTCGGCCGGGTCACCCCGCCCATGCTCGCCGAAGAGTCGCCCCCTGAGCTGAACCAGGCCTGCAAGCGCCCGGGGCAAGGTGATGACCGCCTGCCCGCCGTGTTAATGGCCTTGGCCCAGCGCGCCCAAGGCCAGGCCGAACTGGCCCAAGCCAAGGCCGAGGCCTACCCGACCCTGTCGCTGCAGCCGCAGGTCAACCACTACCTGGACAACGACTACAACCGCGACAACTCACGCATGGACCGCACCCAAGCGGGCATCTACCTGAACGTCGAGGTGCCCATCTACCAAGGCGGCGCCATCAGCGCCCGCACCCGCGCTGCGGGCCATTCGCTGACAGCCGCCGACTCGGCCGAAGATGCTGCACGCCTACAGGCACGCCGTGGCCTGGCCGAGGCCATGGCGCAGACCTCGGGGCTGGGCCGTCGGCTGAGCTCACTCGAAGCCCGCCAGGTCAGCATTCAGGAGGCGCGCATGCTTTATGGCCGGCAGTACCTGGACCTTGGCACCCGGCCCCTGCTCGACCTGCTCAACGCCGAGCAGGAAATCTACCAGTCTCGTTTCGAACTCGCCGGCACCCGCTCCGACTTGCTGCGCCTGGATGTCGACTGCCTTTACAACACCGGCGCCCTGCGCACGGCCTTTGGCCTAGAGGGGCGTAACCTGCAAGGTGTGGAGATCCAGCCATGAACGAAACCGTCAATGTGACCCTGCCGAGCCAGGCCCCGGAGCAAACGGCCAACGCTCGCCCCGACCTGGGGCCTTGGCTTGAGGTCATGCTTCAGGTCGCGCACCACTATCGCCTGGACGTCTCGCCCCAGCGCATTCGCCTGGCGGCCGTCGAAGATGCTCGCCCGCTGGATGAGATTCTCCGCCACATGGCACGCCAGGCCGGCCTGGCGCTGCGCTTCGTGCGCTTCGATGCCAAAGGCCTGCGGCAGTGGCGCACGCCGCTGGTGCTGGAACTCGACGATGGCCAGTTGGCAGTGGTCGAATCGGTGACCGAAGAAGACGACCTGGCGGTGGTCTTCGCAGGCGATCAGGGCCTGACTTCGCGCCTGCCCCGCGACACGCTCAAGGGGCGCATCACCCGGGTCGCCCTGCTGCGCCCGGCGCGGCCGTTGCGTGATGTGCGCACCGACGACTACACCGCCCCCTACGACCGCCACTGGTTCGCGCGTATCGTCCTGCGCGACCTGCGGCCCTATGGGCAGGTGATGGTCGCCTCGCTGGTGGCCAACGTGTTGGCCCTGGCCGGGGTGCTGTTTTCCATGCAGGTCTACGACCGGGTGATCCCCGCCGAATCCCTGCCGACGCTGTACGTGCTGTTTGGTGGCGTGGTGCTGGCGCTGGTGTTCGACTTCAGCATGCGCCTGCTGCGCCTGAAGGTCACCGACCTGCTGGGCAAACGCGCCGACTTGCGTGTCTCTGACCTGGTCTATGGCCATGCGCTGCGCTTGCGCAACTCGGTACGGCCCAAGTCCACTGGCTCGTTCATCTCGCAGTTGCGCGAGCTGGAGTCAATCCGCGACCTGATCACCTCGAGCACCGCCACCGCCCTGGCCGACCTGCCGTTCTTCCTGCTGTTCCTGTTCGTGTTCTGGCTTATCGGCGGTGTGCTGGTGTTCATCCCGTTGGTGGCGTTGCTGGCCATGGTGCTGCCCGGGCTGCTGGCGCAACGGCGCCTGGCACGCCTGGCCAATGCCTCGATGCGTGAGTCGGCGCTGCGTAACGCCATGCTGGTGGAAAGCATCCAGGGCCTGGACGAGATCAAGGCGCTGCAAGCCGAGGCCCGTTTCGAGCGGCAATGGAACCAGTACAACGCCGCCTGCGCCCACACCAACCTGCGCCTGCGTACCTTGACCAATGGCTTGGTGACCTGGACGCAGAACGTGCAGGGCGCGGTGTTCGCCGTGGTCATCGTCATCGGCGCACCGATGGTGATCGCCGGCGACCTCACCACCGGCAGCCTGGTGGCGGCGTCGATGCTGTCGTCGCGCATGATGGCGCCGCTGGCACAGCTGACCCATGTACTCACCCGCTGGCAACAGGCCAAGGTGGCCCTGCAGGGCTTGGACAAGTTGATGCAGTCACCGGTCGACCACCCTGAAAACGAAGCCCGCGTGCACCTGCCAGCCATCCGCGGCGAGTACCAGCTACGCCAGGCCAACTTCCGCTACAGCGCGGAGGCGCCTCCCGTCCTCACCATCGGCCAGCTGGACATCCAGCCGGGTGAACGCATCGCCGTGCTCGGCCGCAACGGTGCCGGCAAATCTACCTTGCTGCAGGCCCTGGGCGGCGCCATGGACCTGGTCCAGGGCGAAATCAACCTGGACGGCATCGCCCTGGCCCATCTCGACCCCGCCGACCTACGCCGCGATGTCGGCTTGCTGCCCCAATACTCACGGCTGTTTCACGGCACCCTGCGGGAAAACCTCACCCTGGGTGCCGGCCAGGCCAGTGACCAGGAGTTGGTCGCGGCGCTGGCCGCCACCGGCGCCCTGGAGTTCGTCCGCAGGCTACCCAAAGGTATGGACCATCTGATTCTGGAAGGCGGTGTCGGGTTGTCCGGCGGCCAACGCCAGGCCTTGGTGCTGTCGCGCCTGCTGGTGCGCCAGCCGCAGGTGCTGTTGCTGGACGAGCCGACCGCGTCCCTCGACGACATGAACGAACGCAAGTTGCTGGATAACCTCGACCGCTTCTGCCAGGGCCGCACCCTGGTAATCGCCACCCACCGCCTGAGCGTGCTGCAGCGGGTCGACCGGATTATCGTGCTGGATGGCGGCCGCATCGTCATCGACGACAACCGCGATGCCGCGTTGGCCAAACTGCAAGGAGCCCAGGCATGAGCAACCATGAACTCCCGGCGTCCTACCTGGACGGGCAGGACGACCAGGCGGTATTCCGCGCCGGCCGAATCATCACCATCTGTGCGCTGATGCTGGCAGCGTTCCTGGCCTGGGCGGCCTGGTTCGAAGTCACTGAAGTTTCCACCGGCACCGGCAAGGTGATCCCCAGTTCGCGCGAGCAGGTGATCCAGTCGTTCGAGGGTGGCATCGTCGCCCAGATGAGCGTGGCCGAAGGTGACCTGGTCGACCGCGGGCAGGTGCTGGCTCAGCTCGACCCGACCAAGACCGCCTCCAGTGTGGGCGAGAGTGAAGCCAAGTACCGCGCGGCCAAGGCCAGCCAGGCCCGCTTGCGTGCAGAGGTCACCGGCAAGCCGCTGGTGTTCCCCGACAGCCTGCGCGACTCCCCCGACCTGGTCGACGCCGAAACCGCGCTGTACCAGACCCGCCGCCGCGGCCTGGAGCAGACCCTGGCCGGTATCGACGATTCGCTGCAGCTGGTGCGCAGCGAACTGAAGATCACCGAGAACCTGGCGAAGATGGGCGCTTCAAGCCGCGTCGAGGTGATCCGCCTGAACCGACAGCGCTCGGAACTCGAGCTCAAGGCCAACGAAGCGCGCTCCGATTACCTGGTACGGGCCCGCGAAGAGCTGGCCAAGGCCAGCGCCGAGGCCGACAGCCTGTCCGAAGTGATCCGCGGGCGCAGCGACTCGCTGACCCGCCTGACCCTGCGCTCGCCGGTGCGCGGTATCGTCAAGGACATCGAGGTCAATACCTTGGGGGGTGTGGTCCAGCCCGGTGGGCAAGTGATGAAGATCGTGCCGATGGATGAGCGCCTGCTGATCGAAACCCGCATCGCGCCCCGAGACATCGCATTCATCCACCCCGACCAGGCCGCCAAGGTGAAGATCAGTGCCTATGACTACTCGGTGTATGGCGGGCTGGAGGGCAAGGTGGTCGGTATCTCGCCGGACACCCTGCAGGACGAGGTGAAGCCGGAGATCTACTACTACCGGGTGTTCATCCGCACCGAGCAGGACAGCCTGCAGAACAAGGCCGGCAAACACTTTGCGATCGTGCCCGGGATGATCGCCACAGTGGATATCCGCACGGGTGAAAAGACCATTCTGGATTACCTGATCAAGCCGCTGAACCGGGCCAGGGAAGCCCTGCGCGAACGCTGATGACCCGGTTATCCGATGCCCTGTAGGAGCAGCCTTGTGCTGCGAAGAGGCCGGTGACAGCAACGCATAACTGCTGGGTATACACCGGCCTCTTCGCAGCACAAGGCTGCTCCTACACGGATTCGGCTGACAGGCTAAAGAGCCGGCTCGGCGGGCCGATATCCTTCTATCCTCTATTCCCACGAAGGTCACCATGGCCACGCAAAAAGCCCGCGCGGATTCGCTGTCCCTGCTGCTGTTCACCCTGCGCAGCGGCAAGCTGATGGCAATCAACCTGCTCAAGGTCAGCGAGATCATCCCCTGCCCTTCACTGACCAAGCTGCCCGAATCGCACCCCCACGTGAAAGGCGTGGCCACCTTGCGCGGCAATTCGTTGTCGGTCATCGACCTGTCCCGTGCCATCGGTGAGCGCCCGCTGGCGGACCCTGAAGGTGGCTGCCTGATCGTCACCGAAATCAGCCGCTCGCGCCAAGGCCTGCATGTGCAGGCCGTGAGCCGCATCGTCCACTGCCTGAGCACCGACATCAAACCGCCGCCCTTCGGCTCGGGCAACCGCTCGTTCATCACCGGCGTGACCCGGGTCGACAACGCGCTGGTGCAGGTGCTGGACATCGAAAAGGTCATTCACGCCATCGCCCCGCCCGCCGCCGAGCCACAGCACGGTGCACTGAGCGAAGAAGACGCAAGCCTGCTGGCCGCCGCCAACATCCTGGTGGTGGACGACAGCCAGGTTGCCTTGCAGCAGTCGGTGCACACCCTGCGCAACCTCGGCATCGAATGCCACACCGCGCGCAGCGCCAAGGATGCGATCAACGTGTTGCTGGACTTGCAGGGCACCGAGCAGGCGATCAACATCATCGTCTCCGACATCGAGATGTCCGAGATGGACGGCTATGCCTTCACCCGCACGCTGCGCGAGACGCCGGACTTCCAACACCTGTATGTGTTGCTGCACACCTCGCTCGACAGTGCCATGAGCAGCGAAAAAGCCAGGCTCGCGGGGGCCAATGCCATCCTCACCAAGTTTTCCTCGCCCGAGCTGACCGATTGCCTGGTGGTGGCGGCGCGGACGGTGGTGTTTGCCGAGCATTGATACATCAAGCGACAAACTCCCCGGCTTGCCGTCGGGGGTGAGTCGGGCATAATTCGCTCCCCTCGGAAGATTTTTGCCGGAATCGCGTATGAAGTTTTTCAGCTCCCTCCTTGTCGCCTGCGCGCTCTTCAGCGGTGTCGCCCAGGCCTCCAGCAGCCAGGCCTGGAACGAGCAGCGCCAGCAGATGCTCAAGGCGTGCCTTGCCGCCAGCCAGTTCAAGGACGCTCACGCGCGTGGCAAGCCCGCCGAATTCGACGACCAGGTCGGCATGAGCGCCCTGCTGATCGAAGGCGTCTACCCGCAAAAACACATGCAGCAGCGCACCGGCACCGAACTGTGCCTGTACGACCGCCAGCACCAGCGCGCGTTCGTCAGCGAATGGAGCCCGGAAGCCAAGTGACCGACAGCGTGCAATTCGCCTGCACCGGCTGCGGCAAGTGCTGCACTGGCCACCATGTGCCCTTGACCCTCGACGAAGCCCGCCAGTGGGCGGCCTCCGCTGGCCAGGTGGTGGTGCTGATCGAGGCGTTCGTGGTCGACGGCCCGGGCATGCCGGTCGAGCAGCGCGAGCATGTGCTGCGCCGCTCCCACCCGGTGGCCTGCGGCGACACTGAGGCCCGCGTTTCGGTAACGTTCGCGGCGTTCAACCCGGGGCGCTGCCGCAACCTCGACGATAACGACCTGTGCACCATCTATGACCAGCGCCCGCTGGTCTGCCGTATCTACCCGGTCGAGATCAACCCGCATATCCCGCTGCGGCCCGAGAACAAGGACTGCCCGCCCGAGGCTTGGCAACAGGGCCCTGAGCTGATTCACGGCACGCAACTGGCCGACCCGCAGTTGGCGGCGCTGGTGCAGGCATCGCGCCAGGCAGACCGAGATGACATCGCGGCGAAGGTTGCCGTGTGCCAGGCGTTGGGCATGACCACGAGTGCGCTGAAAGGTAACGGGTTTACCGCTTATCTGCCGGAGATGGGCGCGTTTGCCGCAGCGCTGGCGCAGGTGCCGGCGGACAACAGTGCGCGGTGGACGCTGCATGTGCAGGATGACGAGCTGACAGCCCGTTTGCAGGGCCATGGCTTGCAGACCACTTGCGAAGCACCGGTTTATTACGCCTTTATTGGTTTTTAGGTAGCCCATACCGGCCCCTTCGCGGGTAAACCCGCTCCCACAGGAGTTGCACCAGCCGCAAGATTGGCGCAATACCTGT
>NZ_JAPFCE010000053.1:0-36650 GCF_026240895.1 Pseudomonas sp. DCB_AW | reverse complement strand
GCAAGGATCCAGTGGTAAGACAGCGGTTGGAAAAGCAGGTCACCAGCTACGATAATCAGGGAAATGTGCTGACCCGCCTGGAACCCAACCAGGTGCTTGAAACCAATGTCTGGTACAGCGCCGAGGAACACCGCAGATCTTTGGTGTTTTCACTGGCCTCTTCGCAGCACAAGGCTGCTCAACGTACTGCGCTCGGGCTGAATCAGGCTTCTTCGGGGTAACGGTACTCGAACACCCGCACCACTTCCGAGGCATGCCAGGACGCCGCCTCCATGCCGTCGACCGGCCCGGCAAAACGTCCTAGCCGCTCTACACACTCGAAAAAACCGGTGCGCGGCAGGCGGCTGGCACCCTGGCTGATCACCAGCGAACTGCGTAAAGGCTGTTCGGCGCGGGCGTCGAGCACCGCCAGGTACTCCAGCGCGGCGGTCAGCGTCTGCATGGCCGGGCTGGGCAATTGCAAGCGCTCGATAAGCGCACGGTACGTCAGCAGATGACGTTGACGACGGGCCAGGTCAAGCTCGTCCAGCAGGCTCTGCCAGTGCTGGCGGCTGATCCTGACCTGGCTCATGAGGGTTCGCTCCAACCCGCCACACCCAGGTGCCAGGCCAGGGCGCGGCGGATGGCAGCGTCCGGCTGTCGCTCGCCTGACTCGATCATGGCCAGGTACGCGGGGCTCACACCCACATTGCGCGCCAAAAGCTCAGGGGCGATGCCTTTCGCCTCACGAATCTGTGCCACCTCGCTGAACGCCGGTAAAGGTGCAGCACTGGCAGCATCGCTTTGCACTTCAAAGACACCCGCCTCGACGGGCGGCTGCCCCGCTGCCTTCAGCAGTGCCTGGTATTGCTCCCAGGGAACGACGGCGTACTCGGGCTGACCGTCCCGGCTAATAACCTGAATACCCATTACAACCCCCTTACTTAGGATTACGGCATGTAATCCGTAGGCATAATCCTTATGCCAATTATATTACCAAGTACGGGAGTCTGTGGAGTTCAGGCTGATTTCACTGCGTATTGCGTTCCAGGCGCAAGGCTTCGGGGGTATCCGGCAAGCGTTCCACCACGCGCAAGCGCTCTGGGGCCTGGCTGTCGCGCCAGGCTTTGAAACGCGCCAGCTCATCGGCCACGGTCTTCAACACCCAACCCAGCACGGCGATGTCGTCAAGAAAACCCACGCCCAGCAGCCAGTCGGGGATGGCGTCGATAGGGCTGACGAAGTACAGCAGGCCGGCAACGATGGTCACCAGCGCTTTGGGGCTGATGGCGCGGTACTCGCCGCGCCACCAGGCCAGGCACAGCGACTGCAGCAGCTTTACATCCTCGCGCAGCTGGCCGATCCGCGGGCCTTTGCGGGCCACGGCGAACAGCAAGGCCGGCAACCGCCCGCGGCTGAGCAAGCGCTCGGCCAACGGCAGAAAACGGGCGAAATTCCAGGGTGCGCTCATGGAGCCTCCGAGAGGGACAGGTTATCCACATTTATTGTGGATAACCTTGTGAACAGGGCGAAGTTTCTGACGTCAGGTGCCCACTAGGCAAGGGTCCCGGTCAGATCGGGCGTTTTTTACACAGTCGTTTCAGATTCGCAAACGATTTGCGTCAGAAGCATCCTACTTCATCACGCTGCTATTGCTCGGACAGTATCAGCCGCCAGAGGTTCTTCTCAGCCGATTGCCCCAAACGAAAACGCCCCGTCAAGACGGGGCGTTTTACGCAAACCAGCCAGTGTTACTTGGCAGGCTCTTCTGCTGGCGCTTCTGGCTCGGCACCCTGCAGCTGGGCCAGGTCTTTGATGGCGATCAGTTCAAGGTCGAACACCAGTACCGAGTTGGCAGGGATCAGCGGGCTCGGGCTCTGGGCACCGTAGGCCAGTTCGGCCGGGATGAACAGCTTGTACTTCTCGCCGACGTGCATCAGTTGCAGGCCTTCGACCCAACCTGGGATCACGCCGCTGACAGGCAGGTCGATCGGGCTGCCGCGCTCGACGGAGCTGTCGAACACCTTGCCATCGGTCAGCTTGCCTTCGTAGTGAACAGTCACCACGTCGGTCGGCTTAGGCTGCGGGCCGTCGGCCTTCTTGATCACTTCGTATTGCAGGCCCGAAGCGGTGGTGACAACACCCGGCTTCTTGGCGTTTTCTTCGAGGAACTTCTTGCCGGCGGAGGCGGCTTCTTCGCTGGCCTTGGCCAGACGCTCTTCGGCGCGCTTCTGCAGCGAGGTGAAGGCTTCTACCAGCTCTTCGTCCTTGATGCGCTGCTCTTTCTTGCTGACGGCGTCTTCGATGCCGAGGGCGACCGCTTTCGAATCAAGGTCTTCCATGCCTTCCTGAGCCAGGCTCTTGCCCATGTTCAGGCCGATACCGTAGGAGGCTTTCTGTGCCGGAGTCTTCAGCTCGGGGCTGCTGGCCTGTTGGTCGCAGCCAGCCAATACCAGGCCTACCAGGGCAACCGCAGCCGCCAAACGATGCTGTTTCATGCTATTTCCTTGTTCATGCGCCATAAGGGCAATCAGGGTAAAGCCGCGAGCTTAGCAGGCGGCCATGACCAATGGCTACCGGCATAGGAGCGGGTTTTGCTAAGGAAGTTCAGTACTTAAAGGGTTATTCATCTGACACATTAGAGCCACTGGCCAGTATTGACCCTTTATGCCGAATTCGCCTGGGTTTACGCGCCAAAAATTTCACTTCGTTCTGAGTTGTCAGGGGTATTGCCCCTCACGGTACTGCCCCGCCACCTCACGCAGCACCTCGCACACCCACTGCCCTGGCACGCTCTGCTCCAGCGCCGCGTTGCGGCACAGGCCCACCGACCCGCCCGGCTCGCGCACGCCCAAGTCGAGCTCGACCAGCTCACCACGGCCCAGGTCGATCAGCACCGCATCCCGTGGCGCCACCCACACCGCATCACTGCCCAGCAGGTAGCGGCGGCTCAGGGCCAGCGAGAGGGTTTCCAGGCGTTGCGCGGGCATCTGGATACCGCATTGGACGAACAGGCTGTCGGCGTGCTGGCGAATGGTGGTGCCAGGGGGCGGCAACACCAAGGGGTAACGCCCCACCTGTGCCCGCTCGACAGGCGTGTTGGCCAGCAACGGGTGCTCCGGCCGCACCACCAGGCTCATCGATTCGCTGTACAGGTGCTCGAACGACAGGCCCTGAATTTGTGGGCTGTCGGTCATGCGCCCCACCACCAGCTCCAGCTCACCCAGGCGTAGCTGGCCCAGCAACTGCGCGCTGGCACCGGTCACCACGCTGATCAGCAACGCCTCATGGCGTTGATGCAGGCGGCACAGCACCTCGGGCATCAACAAGCCCTCGACCGTGGACAGCACGCCAATGCGCACCTGCGACGGTGCCCGCGCCTCGCCGCGCAGGCTGCTGACGCCATCGCGCAGCGCCTGCACGCTGGGCCCGGCATACCGCATGAAGCGGGTGCCGGCCGGGGTCAGCTCGACGCCCTGCCGGCTGCGTTCGAACAGGCGTGTTTCCAGCAGCGCTTCGAGTTCCTTGAGGGTCTTGGAAATCGCGGGCTGGCTGATGGCGAGGATGTCTGCGGCCCTGGCCAGGCTGCCCTGCCGGGCAATCTCCAGGAAGCACAGCAGGTGGCGGTACTTGATGCGGGTGTCGAGGTTCATGGCCTCAAGCTTACCGCATGGCTACCTGCGGTGTATCCGGGTCGCGCTGCTGGCGGCGGAACTGCCCCGGCGGCAAGCCATGGATCTGCCGGAAGCGCCGCGAAAAGTACGCTTCATCAGCAAAGCCGCACAGCCGAGCCACCTCACCGACCGGGCGGCTGCCGTTAAGCAGGTAATTGCGCGCGGCGTGCATGCGCCGCTCCAGCACCAATTCGCTGAAGGTCTTGCCGATTTCCTTGCGCAGCCAATGGGTCAGGTAGGTGGGCGACAGGTACGTGGCGGCGGCGACCTTCTGCAGGTTGAGGTCGGGGTCGTCGATGTGCCTGCGCAGGTACTCGCTCATGCGCCCCAACGCGGCGCGCCGGCTGAGTTGCGCGGCATTGCTCTCGGCCAGCTCACGCAGGGGGTCGGCGTACAAGCCGCACACCTGGCCGATCAGTTGCAGCAACAGGCCCTTGAGGATTTCACGGCTGCCGAAGCGGCGGTTGGCATCGAGTTCACGCATCTGCCCGAGAATACGCCGCACCTCGCTGAAATCGGCCTCGGCGAGGTGGAAATCCAGGTGCTCCTGGAAGCGGAACGGTGACAGTTCAGGGGCCTGCAGTATCGACACTTCTTCCAGGTCCATGGGGTCGCAAGGCAGGTGCGGCAGCAGGAATGTCTGGGAAAAGTTGATGACCACGAAATCGCTGTCGTCCGGGTGCGGGATGACATGCACCCGGTGCGGCAGGATGAAGGCCAGGGTGTTGCGTTTGAACGGGCGCTGCACACTGCCGATGTGCTGCACCGTATCGCCGCCAAAATTGACCTGGATCTGAAAATACTCGTGTCGGTGTGGCGCGGTTTCGGCCGGCCGGCCGCGCTGGTCGCGAATGTAGAAATCCATCAGCTCGCTGCGCTGTTGCATGACGTAGGTCGGGACTTCGCGCTTGGGGGGCATGGGGGTCTCCGGTCGGGGGGCTTGGCACTGACGTTGCCTGCCATGCGGGAATTCTGAACGGCAAGCGGCTTGCCTGGCAATGAGTTGTACGACGTCGAAACTCATAATTTTTAAGCCCACTGCAAAAAACGTATCCGGCAAAAATCGACGCAGCCCTTTAAAACCGCCACCCAAAGCAAAAAAAGCAGCCAAAACCCCGCCCGCTGAGTTTTTTGGACAGCGCAGCCCTACCCCGTTCCAAGTGAAAAAAACGGTCTAAAACCGCCGTTGATTTTCCGATGTTGTACGACCACCTTAAAAAAGGGACTGCAGCCCAACCTCTACCAACAACAACAAACGAGGTCGACTCATGTCGAGCACGCCTACTTCCCGCACTGCGGCGCCTGCGTTCGCAGTGGACGCGGTCGCATCGCAACGCCTACCCACCCGCCGTCGCTGGTTCATGCTCTCGCTGCTGCTGCTGGCGACCATCATCAACTACGTCGACCGGGTCAACATCTCCATCGCGGCGCCCTTCATGGCCAAGGACCTGGGCCTGGACAAAGTCGAGATGGGCTTGATCTTCTCCGCGTTCGCCTGGACCTACGCCCTGGCTTTGGTGCCAGCCGGCTTCATTGCCGACCGCTTCGGCTCGCGCCTGACCTACGGCGTCTCGCTGATCAGCTGGTCGGCTGTCACTGTCGCCCAGGGCCTGGCCAGCGGCTTCACCTCGCTGTTCGGCCTGCGCCTGGCCGTCGGTGCCATGGAGGCACCGGCCTTCCCCGCCAACAGCCGCGCTGTCACCGTGTGGTTCCCTGCCCGCGAACGGGGCATGGCCAGCAGCATCTACGTGTGCGGCCAGTACCTGGGCACAGCCTTGTTCACTGGGGCATTGCTGTGGCTGGCGACCACCTATGACTGGCGCCATGTGTTCTACAGCACCGGCCTGATTGGTATCGTGTTTGGCGTGGTGTGGTTGTTCCTGTACCGCGACCCGCTCAACTGCAAGAAGGTCAGCAAGGAAGAACTGGCCTACATCGAGGACGGCGGCGGGCTGGTCAGAAGCAGCCAGGAGCGCACCCGTTTCGACTGGCGCCAGGTCGCCGAACTGTTCCGCTACCGCCAGGTGTGGGCCATCTGCCTGGGCAAGTTCGCCAGCACCTCAGCGCTGTACTTCTTCCTCACCTGGTTCCCCACCTACCTGATCGAAGAGCGCCAGCTGACGCTGATCAAAGTCGGCATCTTCGCGGTGATGCCGTTCATTGGCGCCACGGTCGGCATCTTGCTGGCGGGGATCGTTTCCGACCTGCTGATCCGCCGGGGCTACTCGCTGTCCTTTGCACGCAAGCTGCCGCTGGTGGTCGGGTCGATGCTGGGCATGTCGATCGTGTTGGTCAACTTCACCGACTCCAACGTGCTGTGTATCGCCGTGCTGACGCTGGCGTTCTTTGCCCAGGGCATCGCCTCGTCGTCGTGGGCAGCGGTTTCGGAAGTGGCACCCAAGCAACTGATCGGGCTGACCGGCGGGGTCACCAGCCTGGCCGCGAACATCGGCGGCATCGTCACCCCGATCGTGATTGGCGCGATCGTGCAGGCCAGTGGCTCCTTCGCCCTGGCGTTCTGGTTTATCGGCGGGGTGGCGTTGATGGGCACCCTGTCCTACTCGCTGTTGCTCGGCAAGCTGTACCGGATCGAGCTCAAAACCGCGGCATAAGCAGGCGCGGTGAGTGCCGGAAGCGCCACCGCAGATCCCCCGTTTTTATCCAAACCGTCCCTTTTATCGTCCAACTTTGCCCGCCAGCCGCTGGCTAGGCTGGCCACTCCAGCACAGAGGATTGACCCATGACTTACCTGTTCGACCCGCCAGCCATCGTCAGCCTGCCCATCCAAGGCAGCGACGCGCGCTTCCCGGTTGGCCGCGTGTTCTGCCTGGGCCGCAACTACCCCTGGCCACAGGCCACCGACCCAGCGCCCCGTGAGCCGGTCTTTTTCATGAAGCCGGCCAGCAACGTGGTCGAGGCACAGGGCGAACTGCCCTTCCCGCCGCAGACCGAAGAGTTTTGCCATGAAATCGAGTGGGTGGTGGCGATCAGCAAAGGCGGTGCAGACATCAGCCCGGAGCACGCTCTGGAGCACGTCTATGGCTTTGCCGCTGGCCTGGACCTGACCCTGCGCGATCGCCAGCGCCAGGCCAAAAGCGAAGGGCTGCCCTGGGAGGGCGCCAAGGTATTCGAAGCCTCGGCGCCGATGACTGCCCTGGTGCCGGCCAGCGAACTGGGCTGGCCACTGGACGCTGCGCTGTGGCTGAAGGTCAACGGCGAGGAGCGCCAGCGCGCCCGGCTGAGCCAGCAGACCTGGCCATTGGCCGAGGTCATCAGCCGCCTGTCCCGGCAACTGCCGCTGCGCCCCGGTGACCTGATCATGACCGGCAGCCCGCCTGGCGTGGCCCCGCTCAACCCTGGCGATGTGATCCATGCCGGCATCGACGGCATCGGCGAGTTGCAACTGCGCGTTGGCCCTCGTCCCGCACGCCACACCGCCCACGCCGCCTGAATTTCTGGAGCAAACAGATGAGCCAAACACACAACAAGAAAATCGCCTTGGTCACCGGTGCCGGCAGCGGCATTGGCCGCGCCGTCGCCCTGGGGCTGCTGGCTGATGGCTTCAGCCTGGTCCTCGCCGGCCGGCGTGCCGAACCCTTGCAGGCGTTGGCAGAACAGGCCCGTGCAGCCGGTGGCGAGGCCCTTGCGGTGCCCACCGATGTGCGCGACGAACAGAGCGTCGCCCAGCTGTTCGCCACCATCGAGGAGGTGCATGGCCGCCTCGACCTGATCTTCAATAATGCCGGGGTCAACGCGCCTGCCGTGCCCATCGACGAACTGCCGCTGGAGAACTGGCGCAATGTCATCGCCACCAATGTCGACGGCGTGTTCCTCTGCGCCCGTGCGGCCTTTGGCCTGATGCGCAGGCAGCAGCCGCAGGGCGGGCGAATCGTCAACAACGGTTCGATTTCGGCGCATACCCCACGCCCCTTCACTGCGCCCTACACCGCCAGCAAGCACGCGGTGCTGGGCCTGACCAAAGCCCTGGCCCTGGACGGCCGCCCCTACAACATCGTGTGCAGCCAGGTGGACATCGGCAACGCCCTGACCGAACTGTCCGAACGCATGACCCGCGGTGTGCGCCAGGCCAATGGCGAGATTGCCGCCGAGCCTATGCTCGACGTGCGCCATGTGGCGGATGCCGTGCGCTACATCGCCGCCCTGCCGTTGGACGCCAACGTGCTCAACATGACCGTGATGGCCAGCAACATGCCCTTCGTCGGCCGTGGCTGAAACCTTGCCTTTAAGGAGTGACCGATGAAACCTGAAGTCCTGCAACTGAGCCCGATCCTCATCCCAGAAGTCCGCGAGCGCCTGGAAGCGCTGTTCACCGTGCACCGGTACTACGAGCAAGCCGACAAGGACGCCTATGTCAGCGCGCATGGCAACACCATCCGCGCCGTGGTCACCGGCGGCCATACCGGTATCAGCCAAGCGCTGATGGCGCGCCTGCCCAAGCTGGAAGTGATCGCAGTGAATGGCGTCGGCACCGATGCCATCGACCTGGCCTATGCGCGTGATCGGGGTATCCAGGTGACTGCAACCCTCGGCGCGCTGACCGAGGATGTCGCCGACCTCGCGATCGGCTTGCTGATTGGCGTGTGCCGAGGGCTGTGCAGCGGTGACCGGTTCGTCCGCGCCGGCCACTGGGCCACCAGCGCCACACCGCTGGCGCCACTGCCGTTGGCGCGGCAGGTGTCGGGCATGCGTGTGGGTATCGTCGGCATGGGCCGCGTCGGCCGCGCGGTGGCCCAGCGGGCGGCGGCGTTTGGCTGCCCGATTCGCTACACCGACCTGCAGCCACAGGACGTGCCTTATGGCTTCGAGTCGAACTTGCAGCAATTGGCCAAAGACAGCGATGCGCTGATTCTGGCGGCGGCCGCCGACCAGGGCGAGGCGTTAGTGGGGCGCAAGGTGCTGCAGGCGCTTGGCCCAGACGGCTACCTGATCAATATCGCCCGTGGCAAGTTGGTGGACGAGCCCGCGTTGATCGCGGCACTTGAAGCGGGTGAGATCGCCGGGGCGGCGCTGGATGTGTTTGCCGATGAACCTCGGGTGCCCGAGGCGTTGTTCGAGCGCGAGGATGTGGTGCTGCAGCCGCACCGAGCCAGCGCCACCGTGCAGACCCGCACGCGCATGGGCGAAATGGTGGTGGCAAGCCTGGTGGATGTGTTTGCCGGGCGTACGCCACAGGGGTTGGTTATCTAAGCGGCCTGTACCGGCCCCTTCGCGGTCCGACTTGCCCGCGAAAGGGCCGGTACAGTTGCACGATGCAGATCAGGCTACCGCCACTTCCACAGCCTCCCCGTTCAGCCGCACCGGCCACACCCGCAGCCGCTGCCCGGCATCTTCCAGGCATTCCCCGCTGTGCAGGCTGAAATGCTGTTTGTACAGCGGCGCCGCCACCACCAACTCACCCTGCAAGCTACCCACCAACCCACGGCCAATGATGTTGGCACCCGAGCGCGGGTCGCGGTTGTCCAGCGCATACAGTGGCTGTTCCTGACCCGGCAAGTAGAACAGCGCCACCTGGGCCCCCTCGTGCCACACCACCACGCCGGAATCGGCTACCAGGTCGCGCGCTTGGCAGACTGTCTGCCAGTTCGTCTTGTGGGCTACAGCAGTATTGGTCAGGTTCATCAGACAGCCTCCTCGGCAGTGGGGATCAGGTGCAGCGGTGCCGCTGGGCGGCGCTGATCGCGTTCGCGGACGAAGTGCACGTCCGGGTCGGCGCGGTGGTCGTTGACGAAGGTGCGGAAGCGCTTGAGCTTCTCCGGGTCGTTGAGGGCATTGGCCCATTCGCATTCATAGTGGTCGACCACATGCTGCATCTGCGCCTCAAGCTCGGCGGCCAGGCCCAGGCTGTCGTCGAGGATCACCTGCTTGAGGTAGTCCAGCCCGCCCTCAAGGCTTTCGCGCCAGACCGAGGTGCGCTGCAGTTTGTCGGCAGTGCGGATGTAGAACATCAGCACACGGTCGATCAGGCGCACCAGGGTCTCGTCATCCAGGTCGGTGGCAAACAGCTCGGCGTGGCG
This sequence comes from Pseudomonas sp. DCB_AW, assembly GCF_026240895.1. Lineage (NCBI taxonomy): Bacteria > Pseudomonadati > Pseudomonadota > Gammaproteobacteria > Pseudomonadales > Pseudomonadaceae > Pseudomonas > Pseudomonas sp. DCB_AW. The sequence goes on along the minus strand of NZ_JAPFCE010000053.1, from coordinate 26,962 downwards.
CGGGCGCATGCCGCCGTTGCCGCACACGTACAGGTTCCAGCCCTTGTCGGTGGCGATCACGCCGATGTCCTTGCTCTGCGCCTCGGCGCATTCGCGGGTGCAGCCAGACACCGCGAACTTGAGCTTGTGCGGGCTGCGCAGGCCCTTGTAGCGGTCTTCCAGGCGCAGGGCCATGGCGACGCTGTCCTGCACACCGTAACGGCACCAGGTGCTGCCCACGCACGACTTCACCGTGCGGGTCGACTTGCCGTAGGCATGGCCCGTCTCGAAACCGGCTTCGATCAACTCGCCCCAGATCAGCGGCAACTCGTGCAGCTGGGCGCCGAACAGGTCGATGCGTTGGCCACCGGTGATCTTGGTGTAAAGGTCGTACTTTTTTGCCACTTGGCCGATCACGATCAGCTTGTCGGGGGTGATTTCGCCCCCAGGTATGCGCGGCACCACCGAGTAGGTACCGTTTTTCTGCATGTTGGCCATGAAGGTGTCGTTGGTGTCCTGCAGCGGTACCAGCGCCGGGTCCATGATCGGCTGGTTCCAGCACGAGGCGAGGATATTGCCCACCGCCGGCTTGCAGATATCGCAACCGACATGGCCTTTGCCATGGCGCGCGAGCAGGTCATTGAAGGTGCGGATGCCGCCAACCCGCACCAGCCCGTAAAGCTCCTGACGGGTGTAGGCAAAGTGTTCGCACAGGCTTTTGTCGACGGTCACGCCGCGAGCGGTCAGTTCGTGCTCGAACACCTGCTTGAGCAGGGCCGCGCAGCCGCCGCAACCGCTGGCCGCTTTGGTGCAGCCCTTGACCGCAGCGAGGTCGCTGCAGCCGCTGTCGATAGCGGCGCAGACTGCGCCCTTGCTGACGTTGTGGCACGAGCAGATGGTCGCGCTGTCGGGCAGCGCATCGGCGCCCAAGGCCGGCGCGCCGCCTGTTTGCGGCAAAATCAGGGCGGCCGGGTCGGCAGGCAGGGCGATGCCGTTTTGCGCGTACTGCAGCAGAGTGTCGTAGTAGCTGTTGTCACCGACCAGCACCGCGCCGAGCACATGCTTGCCACTGGCATCCACCACCAGCCGGCGATAGGCCGCATTGGCTTCGTCGATGAAGCGGTAGCTGCGTGAGCCCGGCGTAGCGCCATGGGCATCGCCGATCGAGCCGACATCCACGCCCAGCAGCTTGAGCTTGGTCGACATGTCGGCGCCGGTGAACGGCACCGCGTCATCGCCCACCAGCAGCGCCGCCAGGTTGCGCGCCATGCTGTAGCCCGGCGCGACCAAGCCGAACACGCTGCCATTCCATGAAGCGCACTCGCCGATGGCGAAGATGCGGGCGTCATGGGTGCGGCAGTGATTGTCGATCACCACCCCGCCACGGGCGGCAATCTCCAGCCCGCACGCGCGCCCTAGGGCATCCTGCGGGCGGATACCGGCAGAGAACACGATCAGGTCGGTTTCCAGGTGCTCGCCGCCGTCGAAGTTCATGCGGTAGCGATACGCCTCACCGGCGCTGATCGACTGGGTGGCGCGGGACAGGTGCACGCCCACGCCCAATGCCTCGATCTGCGCCTTGAGCGCCGCGCCGCCCTCGCCGTCCAACTGCACCGGCATCAGCCGAGGGGCGAACTCCACCACATGGGCTTCCAGGCCGAGCGACTTCAGCGCATTGGCTGCTTCAAGGCCCAACAAGCCCCCGCCGACCACCACGCCTCGGCGGGCACCCTGGGCGGCGGCGCGGATGGCGTCGAGGTCGTCGAGGGTGCGGTAGACCAGGCGGGCATTGCCGCTGGAGCCTTCGATCGGGGGTACGAAGGGGTATGAGCCGGTGGCCAGGATCAACTGGTCGTAGCCATAGCGGCCTTCGGCGGTGACCACTTCGCAGCGCGCGCGGTCGATCTCCAGCACAGGCTCGCCCAGGTGCAGGTGCACGCCTTGGCGGGTATAGAAGCCTTGCTCGCACAGGGCCAGGGTTTCGGCACAGCTGCCGCCGAAGTACTCGGACAGGTGCACACGGTCGTAGGCACGTTGGCGTTCTTCGCCGAACACCCGCACCTCGAACCGCTCCAAGGCGCCCCGCTCGATCAGTTGCTCGACGCAGTGGTGGCCGACCATGCCGTTGCCGACAATGACCAGTTTCTCGCGTTGTTCGCCGTTCGCTGTTGCCTTCATAGCCGATCCTCGATCAAAAAAAAACGCCTGGAGCCGAAGCTCCAGGCGCCTTTGCCTGTACTCATCAGGGTGTGCCCCTGGTTGATCGCCGTTGATCAGTGGGGCGTGTTGTGAAGCTGATAAAGCAGGGAGTGTGCCAAATACTGCCTTTTGGGCCTCTTCGCAGCACAAGGCTGCTCCTACAGGGAGTGTGCAGAACCGGTAGGAGCAGCCTTGTGCTGCGAAGAGGCCCCAACAGGCACCCCAAACCGCACAGCCAAGGTGCACCCCACCCCATCCCGGTGCACTCAATACACATCGCGCCGATAGTGCTTGGCCTTGCTCAATGCCTCTACATACGCATCCGCCGCAGCCTCGCTCATACCGCCATGCTGCGCGACGATCGCGCGCAAGGCGCTGTCCACATCCTTGGCCATGCGCTGGGCATCGCCGCACACATAGAAGCACGCGCCCGCCTCCAGCCACCGCCAGAGGTCAGCGCCCTGCTCGTGCATGCGCTGCTGCACATAGATTTTCTCGGGCTGGTCGCGCGAGAAAGCGGTATCCAGGCGCACATGGCCGGTCGCCTGCCAAGCTTGCAACTGCGCTTGGTAATAGAAATCGCTGGCAGCAGACTGCTCACCGAAGAACAGCCAGTTCTGCCCACTGGCCCCACGCGCTTCGCGTTCTTCCAGAAACGCCCGAAACGGCGCGATACCCGTGCCTGGGCCGACCATGATCACCGGCACATTGTCGTCCTCAGGCAGGCGAAAATGCTTCGATGCCTGCGGGAAGATCGCCACCTTGATGCCTTGCGCACGGTCGGCCAGAAAGGTCGAGCAGGCCCCTTTGCGCTGCCCGTAACGCACCGTCGAGACCGTCAGGTGAACTTGGCCGGGGTGCGCCAACGGGCTGGAACTGATCGAGTACAAGCGCGGCTGCAACGGCTTGAGCAGGTCAAGCCAGGTGGCCAATGGCAGGTCTTGCGGGAACTCGCGCAGTACGTCCGCCAACTGTCGCCCCCACAACCAGCTCTGCAGCTCGGCCTTGTGCTCAGGCTGAAGCAGCCGGCGCAGGTCCGCCGCCGTCTGGCTGAACACCTGCAACTGCGCAGGGGTGACCTTGGCGATTTCCAGGTGGGCTTGCATGGCAACGGCCAACGGCAGCGCAGGCTGGCCTTTGATCTCAACCAGAGCCTGGCCATCGAGGCGCATCAGTGCCAGCAACTCCTCGACCAACGCCGGGCAATTGCGCGGCCATACGCCCAAGGCATCGCCCGGCTGGTAGGTTAACGTGCTGCCCGACAGGTCGAACACCAGTTGGCGCGTCTCCTTGCTGGCACCTGGGGCGTTAAGCACGCGGTTTTCCAGCAAGGTGGCCGACCAGGGTTGCTGCTTGCTGTAGCCCTCCACGGGCGCGGGTTCGCTGCTCGCCTGGGGCGCGGCGGCGCTGCCCAACTGTGATGACAAGGCGTCGAGCCAGGTGGCGAATGCCTCATCGAAGTCCGGCTCGCAGTCCACCCGTGGCAACAACCGCCGCCCGCCCAGCTCGGCCAGGCGCTGATCGAGCTTGCGGCCAAACCCGCAAAACTGGTCGTAACTGGAGTCACCCAAGGCCAACACGGCGTAAGGCACGTCGGCACAATGGGCGCCCTCCTCGCTTTGCAGGGCTTGCCAGAACGCCGTCGCACTGTCGGGCGCATCGCCATCGCCGAAGGTACTGGCGATCAGTACGACACTGGCCGCGCCGTGCAGCTGCTGCGGGCTGACCGCTGCCATGCAACTGAGCTGCACGGCGAGGCCGGCGCCACGCAGGCGTTCGGCACAGCGTTCGGCCAGTGCCTCACCGTTACCGGTTTGCGAAGCCCACAGCACCTGATGCTGGGGCGCCGCAAGCGCCGGGCTGGGCAGTATCGAAGGCTGGGCGAACAACCCCGCCAATAGCCCATCGACGAACAGCCGCCGGCTTGTGGCCAGCGGCGCAGTGGCCGGCAGGCTGGGCACCCCCTCAGCGCGGGCCTGGTCCAGGCCGAGCAAAAAGCCCTGCAAGTAATGACGCTCCTCCTCGGCCAGCACCGGGGCTGGCAGGGTGTCCAGGCCAAGCAGACGGGACAGGGTGGCGGTCGGCATGCGGGCAGGCTCCGGGATGGCAGTGGCGGCGCTCAGGTCAACGGCGTCGATACGTTCGCCGGCAACCCGCTGCAGGGCCACGGCGCAGTGTTTGAAGGCCGGCTGCAGCGACAGCGGGTCGACGGCATCGCAGGTCACGGCATTGATCGCCAGCTGCTCGCCCATCACATCGTTCCAGTGGAAGGGGGCGAAACAGTTGCCCGGCATGACCCGATCACTGACCCGTGCCGGCAACAGCGCCTGCCCCCGCCGCGAGCGGATGGCCACCTGGTCCTTGTCGCGAATAGCCAGGCGCGCGGCATCGTCAGGGTGCAGCTCGACAAAGGGGCCGGGCTCGAGTTTGTTCAGCGCAGGCACCTTGCCGGTCTTGGTCAGGGTGTGCCATTGGTGCTGCACGCGGCCGGTGTTGAGCACCATTGGGTAGTCCGCGTCGGGCAGCTCGGGCGCAGGCAGCCAAGGGCGGGCGAAGAAGCGCGCTTTGCCACTGGCCGTCGGAAACGCCAGCGCCGGGCGCTTGCCCTCGGCGTCGAGCAACAGTGGCTGGCTGCTGCCGTCGTTCTGGTAACGCAGCGGGCTGCGCGGGGCCTCATGCCCTGGCGCGCAGGGCCACTGGCGCGGCTGCGTGCGCAGGTCGGTGTAGCCGATACCGCGCAGGTCGTAGCCGGTTGCCGGGTTGTGGAAACGGCGAATTTCTTCGTACACCGCTTCGGCATCGGGGTAGTCGAAGGCTTCGGCATAGCCCATGGCGCAGGCGATGCGGGCGATGATCTGCCAGTCCGGCAGGCTTTGGCCTGGGGGTGCCACGGCGCGGGGCATCAAGGTCAGGTTGCGTTCACTGTTGATCATCACGCCCTCGCCTTCGGCCCACAGCGCGGCCGGCAACAGGATGTCGGCGTAGCGGTTGGTCTCGGTGTCGAGAAACGCATCCTGGGTGATCACCAGTTCAGCCTGGCGCAGGCCGTCGATCACTTGCTGGCGGTTGGCGACGCTGGCCACCGGGTTGCTGCAGATGATCCAGCACGCCTTTACCTCGCCGCGCTTCATCTGCTCGAACAGCGCCACGGTGCCCTCGCCGCCTTCGCTGCGCAGGCTGCCTGGGGCCAGCTGCCACTGGTTTTCGACGAAGGCGCGGTCGGCCGCCACCAACGCCGATCGCTGCCCCGGCAGGCCCGGCCCCATGTAGCCCATCTCGCGGCCGCCCATGGCATTCGGTTGCCCGGTGAGGGAGAACGGCCCGCTGCCAGGGCGGCAAATGGCGCCGGTGGCCAGGTGCAGGTTGCAGATCGCGTTGCTGTGCCAGGTGCCATGGATGCTCTGGTTAAGGCCCATGGTCCAGCAGCTCATCCAGTCCTTGGCACCGCCGAGCCATTCGGCGGCGGTGCGGATGTCGGCTTCGCTCAGGCCGGTGATGGCGGCGACGCGGGCGGGGCTGTAGTCCTCCAGGAATGCAGGCAGGTCTTCCCAGCCCTCGGTGTGACGGGCGATGAAGTCAGCGTTTGTGTGGCCGTTCTGGTGCAGCAGGTGCAGCAAGCCATTGAGCAGGGCCATGTCGGTGCCCGGGCGTACCTGCAAGAACAGGTCGGCCTTGTCTGCGGTGGCCGTGCGCCGGGGGTCGACGACGATCAGCCTGGCGCCGGCTTTCAGCCGGTCGAGCAGGCGCAGGAACAGGATCGGGTGACAGTCGGCCATGTTGGCGCCGATCACCAGAAACACCTCCGCGTGCTCGAAGTCCTGGTAGCTGCCGGGCGGGCCATCGGCGCCCAATGACAGCTTGTAGCCGCTGCCAGCGCTGGCCATGCACAGCCGTGAATTGGACTCGATATGGCGGGTGCGGATAAAACCCTTGGCCAGTTTGTTGGCCAGGTACTGCGCCTCTAGCGACATCTGCCCCGACACATACAAGGCCACGGCATCGGGGCCGTGCTGGTCGATAATGCCGCGCAGGCGCTCGGCGGCCTGGGCAATGGCCTGGTCCAGGCCTGTGCGCGCCGGTTGCTGGCTGCGCTGCTGGCGCAGGTAGGCGTCTTCCATGCGCCCGGCCGCGCTCAGCGGTACGTGCGCGGTCAGGCCCTTGGTGCACAGGCGGCCAAAATTGCTGGGGTGCTGCTTGTCGCCGCTGATCTTGCTGACTTTGCCATCGGCCACGCTCATGACAATGCCGCAGCCGACGCCGCAATACGGGCAGACACTGCGTACTTCGCTGCTGCTCATGGGCCGGTCTCCTGGTAAAAACACAAAAGGCGCCGGCTGCCCCGGCTTGCATGGCAAGCGGGGCAACACGGCGCCTTTGTCGTGAAAATGTGCGGGCAATCGGCATTGATCGCCCTGGGTAGAGGCAAGCCAGCAATTACCGGGCCAGCTGTACTGGCCTCATCGCGGGCAAGCCCGCTCCTACAGGGCCTGCGCTATCAGGGCCGGTTTGGCGCACCATGCGGTGGCATCTCGCAGGCTCGCAGCGCTATGCTGGGGCACATTTCAGCCAGAGTTACTGCCCTCCCCCCATGTCCCAGGTGATCCTCAAAACCCCCGCCCAACTCGACGTCATGCGCAACGCCGGCCAGCTACTGGCCCAGGTATTTGCAGAGCTCGACCGTTTCATACACCCTGGCGTAACCACGATGCAGATCAACGACCTTGCCGAGGCGTTCATCGTCGACAGCCTGAAGGCACGCCCGGCGAGCAAGGGCCAGTATGGGTTCCCCTACGCGCTTAATACGTCAGTGGACCATGTGGTCTGCCACGGCATGCCAAAGGCTGATGAAGTGCTGAAGGAAGGGTCGATCATCAATGTCGACATCACCCTCGAACAAGGCGGCTATATCGCCGATTCGTCGAAGATGTATTGCCTTGGCGTGATCAGCGATGAGGCCCGGCGGTTGGTCGACACCACCTATGACGCGCTATGGAAAGGCATCGAGCAAGTGCGCCCGGGGGCGACGCTGGGTGACATAGGCCATGCTATCCAGGCCCATGCCGAAGCAGCGGGCTACAGCGTGGTGCGCGAATATTGTGGGCATGGCATTGGCCAGCAGATGCATGAAAAGCCGGAGGTGCTGCATTACGGGCAGCGCGGCATGGGCATGACGCTCAAGCCTGGCATGGTGTTTACCATCGAGCCGATGATCAACCAGGGCGGGCGTGGGACACGGACGTTGAAGGACGGGTGGACGGTGATCACCCGCGACCATACGCTTTCTGCGCAGTGGGAACATACCGTGGCGGTGACTGAGGCGGGGGTTGAGGTGCTGACGTTGCGGGAGGAAGAACGCAAGCGTTGATACCGCAGCGCGGCACAGACCCTGTGGGAGCGGGTTCACCCGCGAACACCGGCGAAGCCGGTGCCATACACCGCGTCGCCTTCTTCGCGGGTAAACCCGCTCCCACAGGCCCCTGCTAACTGAATACGATAGGCTTGGCGCAGCAAAATTCAGCACAAACAAAAAAAGCGACCCTAAGGTCGCTTTTTCTGTAACTTCCGGGTGTTCAGTGGGCCCTGGAAGTTGAATATGGCGCAGCGGACGGGACTCGAACCCGCGACCCCCGGCGTGACAGGCCGGTATTCTAACCGACTGAACTACCGCTGCGCTATACATCGAGTGGTGGGTGATGACGGGATCGAACCGCCGACCCTCTGCTTGTAAGGCAGATGCTCTCCCGGCTGAGCTAATCACCCTTTCGTCTCGGTGTGGCGCGCATTCTACGGATGAGCCCCCACCCTGGCAAGCACTTTTTTCGACTTTTTTAAAAATTTTTTCGAAGCCTTTCAAAGACCTAGCAACGCTGGGCTTTTCTTCCTTTATATAAGGGTGCTGGCCCTCTGACAGGGTTGGACGGGAACCACCGCTCGGAGAATAATGCCCGCCTTATGCATTAAGGAGAGATTGCCCCTCATGTGGTTCAAGAACCTGCTGACCTACCGCCTGACCCAGGATGTTCCATTCGAAGCCGAAGCACTGGAAACCGCCCTGGCCAGCAAGCCGGCCCGTCCCTGCGCCAGCCAGGAGCTGACCACCTATGGCTTCGTCGCGCCATTCGGCAAGGGCGAAGACGCTCCCCTGGTGCACGTCAGCGGCGAGTTCCTGCTGATCGCCGCGCGCAAGGAAGAACGTATCCTCCCAAGCAGCGTTGTGAATGACGCCGTCAAGGAGAAGGTCGAAGAGATCGAGACCGAGCAGATGCGCAAGGTCTATAAAAAGGAACGCGACCAGATCAAGGACGAGATCATCCAGGCCTTCCTGCCGCGCGCCTTCATTCGTCGCTCAATGATCTTCGCCGCCATCGCCCCGCGCCTGGGCGTGATCCTGGTCAACTCGGCCAGCGCCAAGCGTGCCGAAGACCTGCTGTCGACCCTGCGTGAAGTGATGGGCTCGCTGCCGGTACGCCCCGCTACCGTGAAGATCGCGCCAGCGGCCACCATGACCGACTGGGTCAAGTCGCAGCAAGCGGCCGAAGGCTTCTATGTACTGGACGAGTGCGAGCTGCGCGACACCGCCGAAGACGGTGGCATCGTGCGCTGCAAGCGCCAGGACCTGACCAGCGAAGAAATCCAGCTGCACCTGAGCACCGGCAAGGTGGTCACCCAGCTGGCCATGGCCTGGCAGGACAAACTGTCGTTCGTGCTCGACGACAAGATGGTCATCAAGCGCCTGAAGTTCGAGGAGCTGCTGCAAGAGCAGGCCGAACAGGATGGCGGTGATGAGGCCCAGCAGCAGTTCGATGCCAGCTTCCTGCTGATGATGATGACCTTTACCGAATTCCTCCCGGTGCTGTTCGAGGCCTTGGGTGGGGAGGAGATTCCGCAAGGGGTCTAACCTTCATGATTTGCCGGTGCTGGCCTGATCGTTAATCATTGACCAGTACCGGCCCTTTCGCGGGCGAGCCCGCTGCCACAGGTGCTTGCTCACCCAGTGGCAGCGGGCTTGCCCGCGTAAGGGCCCTGGAAACTCACCTCTTTATATAAGTACAAGGACTTTCCCATGCGCGCCCTCGCCGCCCTCAGCCGCTTCGTCGGCAACACCTTCGCCCTCTGGGTGTTGGTGTTCGCCGTGCTGGCCTTCCTGCAACCGCAGTGGTTCATCGCCTTGAAAGTGGCCATCGTGCCGCTGCTGGGGCTGGTGATGTTCGGCATGGGCCTGACCCTCAAGCTCGACGACTTCGCTGCCCTCGCCCGCCAACCCTGGCGCGTGATGCTGGGGGTGGTGGCGCATTTCGTGATCATGCCGGGTATGGCCTGGCTGCTCTGCCAGCTGTTCCACTTGCCCGCCGAGATCGCCGTCGGGGTGATTCTGGTCGGCTGCTGCCCAAGCGGCACCGCCTCGAACGTGATGGTCTGGCTGTCCAAGGGCGACCTGGCGCTGGCGGTGGCGATCGCTGCGGTCACCACCTTGCTCGCCCCGCTGCTGACCCCAGCGCTGATCTGGTTCCTGGCCTCGGCCTGGCTGCCGGTCTCGTTCATGGACATGTTCTGGTCGATCCTGCAGCTGGTCATGCTGCCGATCGTGCTCGGCGTGCTGGCCCAGCGCCTGCTGGGCGCTCGGGTGCAGGCCGCCGTGCAGGTGTTGCCGCTGGTGTCGGTGGTGAGCATCGTCATGATCGTCTGCGCGGTGGTGGCGGCCAGCCAGGCTAAGATCGCCGAGTCGGGGCTGCTGATCATGGCGGTGGTGATGCTGCACAACAGCTTTGGCTATTTGCTGGGGTACCTGACCGGCAAGCTGTGCAAGTTGCCGCTGGCCCAACGCAAATCGCTGGCGCTGGAGGTGGGCATGCAGAACTCCGGGCTGGGGGCGGCACTGGCGGCGGCGCACTTCTCGCCATTGGCCGCGGTGCCGAGTGCGTTGTTCAGCGTTTGGCACAATATTTCCGGGGCGTTGCTGTCGACCTGGTTCCGGCGCCTGGAAGCGCCTTCGTCAGCCGTTGAGAATGGCGAGCCAGCCAGGGATTGATGCTGCCTGGCCTGGCCTCTTCGCGGGCAAGCCCGCTCCCACAGGTACTCCACATTCCTTGAGAGCTGTGGAGTACTTGTGGGACCTGAAGAGGCCGGCACAGGCTTGCCCGGCATTCAGAAAATGTGCACCCTATTGCCCACTGTGAGGACGACCTCACGACGCACCGCGTGACCATTCCGGGGACGGCCCCATCCTTCACAACGATGGAGACACAGCATGTCCTGGATCATTCTTTTCTTCGCCGGCCTGTTCGAGGTCGGCTGGGCCGTCGGCCTGAAATACACCGACGGTTTCAGCAAGCCAATCCCCACCGTACTCACCGTCGGCGCCATGGTCATCAGCCTCGGCCTGCTGGGCCTGGCCATGAAGGAGCTGCCGCTGGGCACCGCCTATGCCATCTGGACCGGCGTCGGCGCTGTGGGCACGGTAATCGCCGGGATCATCCTGTTTGGCGAATCCATGGCCTTGGTGCGGCTGGTCAGTGTGGCGCTGATCGTCTGTGGCCTGATCGGCCTGAAAGTCAGCGCCAGCTGACCCGCGCGCGCTAACGCAGGTCGCCGCGCAAGCGGCTGACCTGCTCACGCAACGCATCCGGCTGCGCCGCCTCCACCGGGATGGCGGTGCCAGCCACGATGGTCACCCGCGACCACAAGCGCTTGAAAAACCCCTTGCCCGGGTCTCGGCTGAAGAAGCTGCCCCACAGCCCCTGCAACGCCAAGGGAATCACCGGCACCGGGGTTTCGCTGAGAATGCGGTTGACCCCGCCTTTGAACACATCGATCTCGCCATCACCGGTCAACTTGCCCTCTGGGAAGATACACACCAACTCACCCGCCGCCAGGTACTCGGCGATACGCGCGAAGGCACGTTCGTAAATGGCCTCGTCCTCACTGCGCCCGGCAATCGGGATGGCACCTGCGGTGCGGAACACGAAGTTGAGCACCGGCAGGTTGTAGATCTTGTAGTACATGACAAAGCGGATCGGCCGGCGGATCGCACCGCCGAGCAGCAACGCGTCAACGAACGAAACGTGATTGCACACCAGCAGTGCCGCCCCTTCATCAGGGATGCGCTCCAGGTCGCGGTGCTCCACGCGGTACATCGAGTGGCTGAGCAGCCAGATCAGGAAGCGCATGGTGAACTCGGGCACGATCCTGAAGATGTAGGCGTTGACCGCGATGTTGAGCAACGACACCACCAGGAACAACTGCGGGATGGTCAGTTCGGCCAGGCCCAGCAGGACGATGGTGAGGATTGCCGAAACCACCATGAACAACGCATTGAGGATGTTGTTGGCGGCGATCACCCGGGCCCGCTGATCTTCGGCCGTGCGCGCCTGGATCAAGGCATACAGCGGCACGATATAAAAGCCGCCGAACACCCCGAGCCCGACGATCGACACCAGGATCCACCAGGCCTGGCTCATGCCCAGCAGCGCCAGCCAGTCGTGCGGCAGCGCCGCCGCCGGCACATCGCCGGAATGCCACCACCAGAGCAGGCCGAACAGGGTCAGGCCGAACGAGCCGAACGGCACCAGGCCGATTTCCACCTTGCGCCCGCTCAGCCGCTCGCACAGCAGCGAGCCGAGGGCGATGCCCACCGAGAACAGGGTCAGCACCAGGGTCACTACAGTGCCGTCGCCATGCAGCCAGTCCTTGGCGTACGCCGGGATCTGGGTCAGGTAGATGGCGCCGACGAACCAGAACCACGAGTTGCCCACGATCGAGCGCGACACCGCAGGCGTCTGCCCCAGGCCCATGCGCAGGATCGCCCAGGACTGCGTGAAGATGTTCCAGTCCAGGCGCATCTGCGGCGACACCGCGGCGGCGCGCGGGATCCAGCGGCTGGCCAGGTAGCCCAGCACAGCAGTGCCCACCACGCCCCCGGCCACCACCGTGGCATAGCTGGCCGACGACATCATCACCCCGGCGCCGATGGTGCCGGCGAGGATCGCCAGAAAGGTGCCCATTTCGACCAGGCCGTTACCACCCACCAGCTCTTCTTCACGCAGGGCCTGGGGCAAAATCGAATACTTCACCGGCCCGAACAGCGCCGAATGGGTACCCATGCCGAACAACGCCACCAGCATCAACGCAAGGTGATTGGTGATAAAGCCCAAGGCACCGATAGCCATGATGCCGATCTCGGCCAGCTTGATCGCACGGATCAGCGCATCCTTGGCGAACTTCTCGCCAAACTGCCCACCCAGCGCCGAAAACAGGAAGAACGGCAGGATGAACAGCAATGCGCAGAGGTTGACCCAGATCGAACGGTCACCGTCCCCCAGGCTGAGCTTGAACAGGATCGCCAGGATCAGCGATTGCTTGAACAGGTTGTCGTTGAACGCACCCAGCGACTGGGTGATGAAGAACGGCAGGAAGCGCCGCTTGCCGAGCAAGGTGAATTGCGAGGTGTGACTCATCGTCCTTGTTCCTGAATTGGGCCACCGACGGCTGTTGTTCTATCTAGAGCCCGAATGAAAGGCGTTGGCGTCTAGGCCAGACGAACTCCATTGCAGCGCAGTATGGGCGACTGCGGACAGTTATCGTACAGAACCTGGGATGCGTGCAAAGCATTGGAAGCCACATTACCACTGTCAACTGACAGTTCTGTCAGTAGCCGCTCAACCACGCGCCTGCCACCCTGAGGCCATCTGAGCTAAGAGAACGCCAAGGATGGAGTGCGGTGCATTCAAGCAACTTGCCCGGCGCAGCACGTCGCTGCTTGCCTTGGGGCTGACCTTGCTGCTTCATGCAGCCAATGTCTCTGCTACGGGCGGCTCGCCCTCCATGGGGAAGGAACAGTTCCTTACGGCCCTGCTGGAGCAGATGAGCCTGCCCGAAAAGGTCGGCCAGCTGCGCATGAATTATGCCCTAGCCACCCCACCCTCCCAGGATGCGCTCGCTACCGTGGCCAAGGGCGCAGTAGGCGCACTGTTCACCGAGCCGGGGGTTACCCGCGAGCAGCTGCGTGCTTATCAAGATGCGGCCGTGCAGCGTGGCCGCCTGGGCATACCGGTGTTCTTCGCAGGCGATGTGGTACACGGCCACCGCACAGTATTTCCGATCGGCCTGGGCCAAGCGTCGAGCTGGGACTTGCAGGCCATCGGCACCGCTGCTCGGATCGCGGCCATTGAAGCCAGCGCCGATGGCCTGGACATGACATTTGCACCCATGGTCGATTTAAGCCGCGACCCTCGCTGGGGCAGGATGTCTGAAGGTTTCGGTGAAGATCCGTACCTGGTCTCGCGTATCGCCGAGAGGGTGACACAGCAGTTGCAAGGCCCGACGCTTGGCGCGGCTGACAGCATCATGGCCTGCGTAAAGCATTTCGCTGCCTACGGCGCAGTCGAAGGTGGACGCGACTACAACACAACCAACGTCAGCACACATCAGCTGTTTCAGGATTACCTGCCCCCTTATCAGGCAGCCCTGGAGGCGGGTGCGGGCGCAGTAATGACGGCGTTGACCACACTCAATGGTGTGCCCGCCACAGCCAATCGATGGCTGCTGCGAGACATCCTGCGCCAGCAATGGCGCTATCGGGGGCTGGTGATCAGTGATCACAGCGCCGTGCAAGATCTGGTCGCGCACGGGACTGCCGCCGGTGCCGAAGATGCCGCCCAGGCCGCTTTGGTCGCGGGCACTCAGATGAGCATGAATGATCGTTATTTCGAGCAAGCGCTGGCGCAGCTTATCGAACAGGGCGCAGTTCCTGTCAGCCTGCTCGACGAGGCCGTACACCAAGTCCTGGCCACCAAATATGACCTGGGGCTATTCCACGACCCCTATCGCAGGTTGGGCCACGCCCAGCACGGCACGCAGCCTTCACACGACCCAAAGCCGCTTCATCGCGCTCAAGCCAGGGAGGTGGCCCGACGCTCTCTGGTCCTGTTGAAAAATCAGAATGGGCTGTTGCCGCTCGTCAAACGGGGTACCGTCGCGGTGATAGGGCCCCTGGCCGACAACCCGGTCGATATCCTTGGCAGTTGGCACGCCAGCGGCCAACCTGGCCAGGCTATCAGCCTTTACCAAGGGCTCAAGGCGGCGGTCGGTGACGATGCCAAGCTGCTGTACGCAGTGGGAGCCAACATCAGCGATAAGCGCGATGACTTTCTACTGCTCGCCGACAAAACGGCGAACTTCGACCCGCGTCCACCCCTGGCCTTGCTTGCCGAAGCGGTAGCCATCGCCCAGCAGGCCGACGTCATCGTGGTGGCGTTGGGCGAAGCGCGGGGCATGTCCCATGAGGGCGCCAGCAAAACCGACCTGAACCTGCCCACTCAACAACGTGAATTGCTGCGAGCGCTGAAACGTACGGGCAAACCTTTGGTGCTGGTATTGATGAATGGCCGACCGCTGACGATCGTAGAGGAGAGCCAATGGGCAGACGCCGTGCTGGAGACGTGGTTCAGCGGTACGGAAGGCGGCAACGCCATTGCCGATGTGCTGTTCGGTGACTACAACCCTTCCGGGAAGCTGCCTGTCACCTTCCCGCGCAGCGTCGGCCAGATCCCGCTGTACTACGCACAGTTGAATACCGGGCGCCCCTTCGACCCGCAGCAGCCTTCTACCTATCGATCACATTACTTCGATACCGATAACACACCGCTCTATCCTTTTGGATACGGCCTGAGCTATACCCACTTCAGCCTCTCACCGCTGACCCTGTCCACCCATCGCCTGCGACCTGGGCGCTTTATACAGGTAAGCGTGACACTCAAGAACGAAGGGCAACGCACGGGCGAAACGACCGTGCAACTGTACCTTCGCGATCGCGTCGCCTCCGTGAGCCGTCCGCTCAAAGAGCTCAAGGGCTTCCAGAAGGTGCTGTTGGAGCCCGGGGAGTCACGCCAGCTTGTCTTCGACATCGATACCTCGATGCTCGCCTTCTACAACCAGCACCTGCAGCGGGTGACAGAGCCAGGTACATTCGATGTGATGATCGGGCTGGACTCGCAAGATTTACAGAAGGCCGCCTTCGAACTCGATGGCACCCCACCCTGATCCTCACTGCAGCGGCTCTTCGCGCCGCTGAACGACCTGCCGACTGGAAACGCGCGAGACAAACCCTCACTGCCCACCTATCCTTGGCCTCTTGCCCAGTGACAAGGACGTGGCAATGCTCGCCGCCCTCAAGCGCTACCCACCCGCCGTACGCCTGCTGCTCACCACCACCTTCACCCTGACCCTGGCGCGCGCCCTGACGCTGCCATACCTGGTGGTGTACCTGGCCGATAACTTCCAACTGCCGGTCAGCCAGATCGGCCTGCTGATCGGCGGCGCGCTGATCATCGCCTCGCTGCTCAGCCTGTACGGCGGCCACCTGGTGGACACCGTGCGCAACCATACCGTGGTGATCGCCAGCACCTTGGTGTTTGCGCTGGCCTTCATCGGCGCCATCGCCAGCCGCTCGGCCGCGCTGTTCTTCCTGTGCCTGGTACTGATCAACCTCGCCCTGGCGGTGGTCGACATCGCGGCCAAGGCATGCTTTTGTGCGCTGCTGCCAGTGGACGAACGGGCCGAGGTGTTCGCCATCAAATACACCTTGAGCAACGTCGGCTATGCCGCAGGCCCCTTGCTGGGCGTCGCGATGCTGGAGCTGGATGACCACCTGCCCTTCATCGCCTCCGCCTTGCTTGGCCTGGGGATGGGCCTGGCCTACCAGCGCCTGGGGGACCGCAGCCTGCAGGGCGATGCCCCGGCGCAATCGGCTGCAGGGTTCGCGCAAGTCGCGCTGGGCTTGGCGCGTGACCGGCGGCTGGTGTGCTTCACCTTGGGCGGGGTGCTCAGCGCGGTAGTGTTCGGCCAGTTCACGGCCTATTTGTCGCAGTACCTGGTGGTGACCACCACCCCAAGCGAGGCGGCGCGCCTGGTCGGCTACCTGGTGACCACCAACGCGATCACGGTGATTGCCCTGCAATACCTGATCGGCCGGCGTATCAGCCGCCAGCGCCTGATGCCTTGGCTACTGGCCGGGATGGGCTTGTTCATCGCCGGGCTGCTGGGGTTTTCATGGGCAAGCACGGTGCCGATGTGGTGCCTGGCGATGCTGGTGTTCACCCTGGGGGAAATCATCGTGATACCCGCCGAGTACATGTTCATTGACCTGATCGCCCCAGAGCACCTGCGCGGGGTGTATTACGGTGCACAGAACCTGTCCAACCTGGGCGCGGCGCTGGGGCCGGTGATGGTCGGGTTTGCCCTCGGGCACTGGTGGCCGGGGGCGATCTTCTACCTGCTGGTGTTGTCGGTGATACTGGCGGGGGTGTTTTACTGGCGGGGTACCCGCAGGTATTGATGTTGCCTGTACCGGCCTCTTCGCGGGTAAACCCGCTCCCACAGGAACACCACCGGCTTGAGCGCTGCGCAGTACCTGTGGGAGCGGGTTTACCCGCGAAGAGGCCAGTACAGGTGTAGGCCGACCCCTGCGACGACTCGCCACTGCGACCATCGTCGGCGCTGACGAACCTGCGCCTGCGTGCCAGACTGATTGATCGGGACCGCGTTACCTTTTTTGCTCCGGAGTTTTCATGTCGTTGTCCAGTGGGCTGATCGCCGTGGTCGCCCTGGCCTATATGGCCATCATGTTCGCCATCGCCTTTTACGGCGACCGACGCAGCACACCGTTGCCGCCGAAGCTGCGTGCCTGGGTGTACAGCCTGTCGCTGGCCGTGTACTGCACCAGCTGGACCTTCTTCGGTGCCGTCGGCCAGGCTGCCGAACAGCTCTGGGCGTTCCTGCCGATTTACCTGGGCCCGGTACTGCTGCTGATTTTCGCACCTTGGGTGCTGCAGAAGATGGTGCTGATCAGCAAGCAGCAGAACATCACCTCGATCGCCGACTTCATCGCCGCACGCTACGGCAAATCGCAGACCCTGGCCGTGGTAGTGGCGCTGATCTGCCTGGTCGGCGTGCTGCCCTACATCGCCTTGCAGCTCAAAGGCATCGTGCTGGGCGTCAACCTGCTGATCGGCGCCAACGCCGACGCCACCGGCACCCGCGTGCAGGACACCGCGCTGGTGGTATCGCTGGTGCTGGCACTGTTCGCCATCGTCTTCGGCACGCGCAGCCTGGACGTGACCGAGCACCACCGCGGCATGGTCCTGGCGATTGCCTTCGAGTCGTTGATCAAGCTGTTGGCGTTCCTGGCCGTGGGCATCTTCGTGGTGTTCAACCTGTACAACGGCTTTGACGACCTGTTCAGCCAGGCGCGCCAGTCGATCCAGCTGGAAAGCTACTGGCAGGAGACCATCAACTGGCCGTCGATGGTGGTGCAAACCGCGGTGGCCATGATGGCGATCATCTGCCTGCCACGGCAGTTCCATGTCACCGTGGTGGAGAACATCGAACCGCAGGACATGCGCCTGGCCCGCTGGGTGTTCCCGATGTACCTGGTGCTGGCTGCGCTGTTCGTGGTGCCAATCGCCCTGGCCGGGCAGATGCTGCTGCCGGGCACGGTGATGTCCGACTCGTTCGTCATCAGCCTGCCCCTGGCCGAAGCCCACCCGAGCCTGGCCCTGCTGGCCTTCATCGGTGGCGCCTCGGCGGCCACTGGCATGGTCATCGTCGAAGCCGTGGCGCTGTCGACCATGGTCTCCAACGACATGCTGCTGCCCTGGCTGCTGCGCCGCAACAATGCCGAGCGCCCGTTCGAAGCGTTCCGCCACTGGATGCTCTCGGTACGCCGGGTGACCATCGTGGTGATCCTGCTGCTGGCCTATGTCAGCTATCGCCTGCTCGGTTCGACCGCGAGCCTGGCGACCATCGGCCAGATCGCCTTCGCCGCCGTGACCCAGCTCACCCCGGCCATGCTCGGCGCGTTGTACTGGAAGCAAGCCAACCGGCGCGGCGTGTTCGCCGGCCTCGCCGCCGGCATCTTCCTGTGGTTCTACACCCTGGTGCTGCCGATTGCCGCCCATAGCGTGGGTTGGTCGCTTGAGCTGTTCCCGGGCCTGGCGTGGCTGCATGGCAACCCGCTGAACCTGCCGATCAGCCCACTGACCCAAGGCGTGGTGCTGTCGCTGGCGGGTAACTTCACCTTGTTTGCCTGGGTGTCGGTGCTGTCGCGCACGCGAGTGTCAGAGCACTGGCAGGCTGGCCGCTTCATCGGCCAGCAGACCAGCGCCCGCCCTAGCAGCAAACCGCTGCTGGCGGTGCAGATCGATGACCTGCTGACCCTGGCCTCGCGCTTCGTCGGCGAAGAACGTGCGCGGCAGAGCTTCATCCGCTTCGCCTACCGCCAAGGCAAAGGCTTCAACCCCAACCAGAACGCCGACGGCGACTGGATCGAGCACACCGAGCGCTTGCTCGCCGGGGTGCTCGGCACCTCGTCGACCCGAGCCGTGGTCAAGGCCGCCATCGAAGGCCGCGACATGCAGCTTGAAGACGTGGTGCGTATCGCCGACGAAGCCAGCGAAGTGCTGCAGTTCAACCGCGCGCTGCTACAAGGGGCTATCGAGAACATCAACCAGGGCATCAGCGTGGTCGACCAGAACCTGCACCTGGTGGCCTGGAACCGCCGCTACCTGGAGCTGTTCAACTACCCCGACGGGCTGATCAGCGTTGGCCGGCCGATTGCCGACATCATCCGCTACAACGCCGAGCGCGGCCTGTGCGGCCCGGGCGAGGCGCAGGTTCACGTGGCGCGGCGCCTGCACTGGATGCGCCAAGGCCGCGCGCATTCCTCCGAACGGCTGTTCCCCAACGGCCGGGTCATCGAGCTGATCGGCAACCCGATGCCCGGTGGCGGCTTTGTCATGAGCTTCACCGACATCACCCCGTTCCGCGAAGCCGAACAGGCGCTGCGCGATGCCAACGAGGGCCTGGAGCAGCGGGTGGCGGAGCGTACCCATGAGCTGTCGCAGCTCAACCAGGCATTGTCCGAAGCCAAGAGCCAGGCCGAGGCGGTGAGCAAGTCCAAGACCCGCTTCCTGGCCGCGGTCAGCCACGACCTGATGCAACCGCTGAACGCCGCGCGGCTGTTCTCCGCCGCCCTCTCGCAACAGGCCGAGGGCATGAACGAGGAGGCCCAGCAACTGGTGCAGCACATGGACAGCTCGCTGCGCTCGGCCGAAGAGCTGATCAGCGACCTGCTGGACATCTCGCGCCTGGAGAACAACAAGATCACCCCGGACGCCAAGCCGTTCGCCCTCAACGAGCTGTTCGACACCCTGGGCGCCGAGTTCAAGGTACTGGCCGCCGAGAAAGGGCTGGAGTTCCGCCTGCGCGGCAGCCGCCTGCGGGTCGACAGCGACATGAAGTTGCTGCGCCGCGTGCTGCAGAACTTCCTGACCAACGCCCTGCGCTATGGCAAAAGCCCGATTCTGCTGGGCGCTCGCCGCCAGGGCGAACGCCTGTGGCTGGAAGTGTGGGACCGCGGCCCGGGGATCGCCGACAACAAGCTGCAAGAGATTTTCCAGGAGTTCAAACGCCTGGACAGCCACCAGACCCGCGCCGAAAAAGGCCTGGGCCTGGGCCTGGCCATCGCCGACGGCCTGTGCCGGGTACTGGGCCATAGCCTGGAAGTGCGCTCATGGCCCGGCAAGGGCACGGTGTTCCGCGTCAGCGTCCCGATCGCCCGCCAGGCGGCGCCCGCGCCCAGCGCGCCGGTGGAGCAGACGGGCCAACCGCTGGCCGGGCTGCAGGTGCTGTGCATCGACAATGAAGACAGCATCCTGATTGGCATGAACAGCCTGCTCAGCCGTTGGGGCTGCCAGGTCTGGACCGCCCGCAACCGCGCCGAATGCGAGGCCTTGCTGGCCAACGGTATGCGCCCACACTTGGCGCTGGTGGACTACCACCTGGACGACGGCGAAACCGGCACCGAGCTGATGGGCTGGCTACGCGCCCGGCTGGGCGAGCCGGTGCCTGGGGTGGTGATCAGCGCCGACGGCAGCAAAGAGACCATCGCCCTGGTGCATGCCTCAGGCCTGGACTACCTGGCCAAGCCGGTCAAGCCGGCAGCCTTGCGCGCCCTGCTCAATCGGCATCTGAGCCTGGTTCAGTAACCGCTTCGTCCGGCAGGGCTTCATCGGACAGCGCCCGCTCCAGCAAGTCTGCCGGCAGGCTCTTGCTGGCACGGGCACCCAAGAGCTTGAGCTGCTCGCTGCGGCTGACCAGGTTGCCACGCCCTTCGCACAGTTTGTTGCGCGCTGCGGCGTAGGCCTTGTCCACCTGCTGCAAGCGGTTGCCTAGCTCGTCCAGGTCTTGGATGAACAGCACGAACTTGTCATACAGCCAGCCGGCGCGCTCGGCGATCTCGCGGGCGTTCTGGCCTTGGCGTTCCTGCTTCCACAAGCTGTCGATCACCCTCAGGGTGGCCAGCAGTGTGGTCGGGCTGACAATCACGATGTGCCGGTCGAAGGCTTCCTGGAACAGGTTGGGCTCGGCCTGCAAGGCCGCCGAAAAAGCGGCCTCGATGGGCACGAACAGCAGGACGAAATCCAGGCTGTGCAGGCCTTCTAAGCGGTTGTAGTCCTTGCTCGACAGGCCTTTGACGTGGCTGCGCAACGACTGCACATGCTGCTTGAGCGCAGCCTCGTCATTGCTGCCAACAAACTGCTGGTAAGCCGTGAGGCTGACCTTGGCGTCGACCACGACCTGCTTGTCGCCGGGCAACATGATCAGTACATCGGGCTGGAAACGCTCGCCATCGGCGCTCTTCAGGCTGACCTGGGTCTGGTATTCGCGGCCCTTCTCCAGGCCCGCGTGCTCCAGTACCCGCTCCAGGATCATCTCGCCCCAGTTGCCTTGGGTTTTCTGGCCCTTGAGGGCCTGGGTGAGGTTGGTAGCTTCGTCGGACAGGCGCTGGTTGAGCTGCTGCAAGCGCTCCAGTTCCTTGCCCAGGGAGAAACGCTCGCGTGACTCCTGCTGGTAGCTTTCCTCGACGCGCTTCTCAAAGGCCTGGATGCGGTCCTTGAGCGGGTCGAGCAGTTGGCCCAGGTGCTGCTGGCTGGTCTGGGCAAAGCGTTGCTCGCGCTCGTCGAAGATTTTCGTGGCCAGGTCGGAGAACTGGGCGCGCAAGGTGTCGCGGGCCTCTTGCAGGTCTTCCAGGCGTTGTTGATGGTTTTCCTGCTGCTCGCGCAGCTCCGCCTCCAGGCGTGCGCCTTGGGCTTCCAGGCGGCGCAACTCGGCTTCACGGTTGGCGCGTTCGAGGCTCCAGGCGTGGGCGGCATCGCGGGCATTGTCGCGGTCGATCTGCAGCAACTCCAGCTCACGGCCCTGGGCTGCCAGCTGGGCTTGCTTGACGGTGTTGGCTTCGCTGAGGTCGCTGACTTCGTCGCGGCTGGCGTCCAGTTGCGCCTGCAACCCGGCCAGGGACAACTGGGCAGCGTTAAGGCGCTCTTCGAGCAGGGCCTGTTCACCCTGTCGGGCGCCCTGGCGACGCTGCACCTGCATGACCCACACCAGGCAGGGCAACGCACCTGCCACCAAGCCCAGCAGAATGCTGGCCAGATCCACTGTCATGGTTACCCCGATCGAACATGATGAATGCTGCGCAGCTTATCAGCCTGGGAACTGGCCTTGCGCCTTTTCACGCGTCACCATCAACCGGAAAACCACTGCCCCAGCAGCCGCCGCGCTTCCTGCGAGCCCTGCGCAGCGGCCAGCTCCAGCCAGTAGCGGGCCTGGTCCGGCTCGCTGGCCTGGCACAGCCGGGCATATTCCAGCTGTGCGCGGCGATCACCGGCGCGGGCAGCCTGGCGCAGCAGCTCGTGGCCGATACGCCGGTCCCGGGCATTGCCGCAATCACGGCACAGCATCTGCCCCAGCCGGCTCTGGGCCACCACCACGCCCTGGCGCGCTGGCTGTTTCAGCAAGCGGCCTGCCAAGTGCTTGACCTGAGGCTTGTCACCCAGGCGCGGGCTGTCGAGCAACCACAGGGCCACTTTCAGGGAGAAGCGTTTGGGTGGAGGCACTGACGAAGCGTCAGCAGGGTTGGCGAGGTGTTTACCGCGAAACTTCATGAGCAACAGGCAAGGTGACTCGAAAGGCGCGCCACTCTACTCCATTTTTCCTGGCATGGCCTGTCGATTTCTGGAGGATTGAAAAAAAATTTCGATGATCTTTTCTTGACGTTTTCGAGTGGATGACCAACCGGTCTAGCGGCGCCCGAAGATTGTCCGACAGTTCCTTGGGTTGCTGGCACACCCGTCCTAGAGCAAGCGCTTTGGACAATCCACAGTTCCTGTGGATAACTCGGTGGACAACCCCCTTCGGTGGCCCTTAAACCCCCGTGAAATGGGGCCTCCAGTCAAACTGACGATTTTTTCACCAGCTAAAATTAGTGTTTTTTTTCATTGACTTAACTCACCAGTCAAGGCATTGGCGACGCTGTAGAGGGCTGTTGCGGGTGTGTTACAGCGTGCGCGCCAAATGTGAACAACTGCCCCTCACGCCTTCATTTGGGTGCACAAAAACAGCACATCCTCGGTAATGACAGCCCTTTGCCCCCCTTCCCAGCCCGCGAAAGAAGCGCCATACTGCTCGGCTAGCCTGGGCAGGTGCACAAACACTTGCCAAAGCATTTTATCTGCGGTAAGGTGCGCCTCGTTAGTACCAAGCTGAAAGTCAATTCTGGCCAGAAGCGTCCTTGCAACGCTGCTCTCCCAAAAGCAGGCATTGCTGAAACCAGGACCGGCCACACTCGATGATTCCCTCGCCAGCCAAACGCTGCCCAAGCACGAATCACCTTGCAGATTGATCAGGATTCCACCCCGACGGCCTAGAACCTTGGCCCCGGCGTGCTGCCTGCCCTCTTAAGTACCTACCAGTCAGCCCAAGCGCCCACATTTGATTGCGCTCTCTCTGGCTGCTTTGTTCCAGTCAGGTTCGTTTCGTCCCTTAATAAAGGCGTCACTGGAACGTTTCTATCATGCACGGATCATACCCTCCGTGTTTAAAGCAGGAACCTCCAATAATATGCAAACTCATCCACACATTCAGGCTGCCATTGGCACCCTTTCCCAGGCCTTCTCGCCGTTGAAGTGCCTTATCGTTGCCCCTCGCAAGGGCAGCTTCAGCTTTACCCTGGTGGACGAACACGGCGTCGCCTGCCACACCGAACGCCTGTACCCTGAACAGTACAGCCGCAAGGAACCCCTGCAGGCAGTGATCGCCCGGACCCGTCAGTCGCTCACCGCGTGAGCGGCGAATACGGCGGCATTCGGGCGCTGAATCATTGCCCAGGTAGCCTGCCTGATCGTTCTTGGCGTAATTGCCCCATGGCATATAGCCTCGAACGTCAGGCAGCAATCGATTTAAAAACAGCTCTTTACACCACGATTATCACACTACACTTCAACTCGAGCGGTGCTAACCGCTTCCGGCGGGCCTGATCATTCACCAGCTGCCAAGCTCCAGCGCCCGTCCGGCCCTTACTTGCTCGAGGGCATCATGGGTATCGCGGCGAATGAATTGTGTCTGTATGTGATCCGACCCACCCTGGTCTACCTGGACCGCCACTGCCCTAGCGCCGAAGCATTGCTACTGGGCATCGCCGCCAGCCAGTCAGCCCTCGGCTCAGCCTTGCACGACCGGCGTGGCCACGGCCTCTACCGCATCGGCGAAACCCGTCACCAGGCGCTCTGGGACGAGTATCTCGCCCGCGACCCTGACCTCGCCAGCCTGGTCCGCGGCCTCGCCAGCCAACACGCCTTTCTTGGCGGCCCCCACCTGGAACTCACGGTAAACCTTCGCTATTCCACCGCCATCGCCTGGATGCTGGTCGAGGCGCAAGCCACGCCCCTGCCTGCTGCTGACGACTTGCTGGGCCTGGCGCGAATCTGGCGCCAGGTTTTCCACCCTCAGGGTCGCCTGCGCGACTTCACCCACGCCTGGCATACCTGCATAGATCAGAGATTGCCTCAGGCATCTTAGGAAACGCCCTACAGCTTTACCGGAAAAAATGGAATTTTGGTCGGATTGTCCTACAAAACCGCTCTATCTCCTGTGATTGAGGCTATAGCGCGGCGGGCAATTTGTTGGTAGCTTTTCGCCCCGGAGATCCCAAGGAGTTTCTAATAATGAAAAAAGTAATGCTCAAAACCTCCCTCGGCGTAGCCGTTGCGCTTGCTTCCAGCCAACTGCTCGCCAGCGGCTTTGCCCTGAACGAACAGAGCATCAGCAGCATGGGGACAGGTTTCGCGGGACGTTCTTCTTCTGCCGAAGATGCCAGCACCGTGTTTGGCAACCCAGCCGGCATGTCCCGCCTCAAGCGCGAACAGATCACCGTGGGCGGCGCCGCCGTCATCGCCAAGTCCGATATCTCGGGCCCTGGCAGCAACCTCGGGGGGGAAACCGATGGTGACATGGTGCCTCTGGTTGGTGTACCGATGGGCTACTACGTCAAGCCGATCGATGATCACTGGAGCGTCGGTTTCGGCGTCTACGTGCCCTTCGGCCTGGTGACCGACTACGGCAGCGACGATGCTGCTCGCTACTGGGGCAAAAAGAGCCACGTCGAAGTGGTGACCTTCCAGCCAACCGTCAGCTACGCCTTCAACGACAAGGTTTCGATCGGTTTCGGTCCAACCATCAACCGCATCAAGGGTGAACTGGGCTCCAGCCTGATCAACCCATTCAGCCCTGGCCGCAACGACGGCGAAGTGAAGATCAAGGGCGATGACACCGCCGTGGGCTACAACATCGGTATCCTGGTACAGGCCACCGACAGCACCCGCGTCGGCCTGACCTACCACTCGATGGTCGACTACAAGCTCGAAGGCAAGACCCGCGTCAGCACCCCGCTGATCGGGCCGTTCAACGGCAACAAGTTCGATGCCACCCTGAAGATCAAGACGCCTGAGTCTGTCGATCTTTCGGTCACCCACGAACTCGACGACCAGTGGACCCTGTACGCAGGCAGCACCTGGACCCGTTGGAGCCGCCTGGAAGACATCACCGTGCAGAACGATGTGCCGGCACCGCTGGCAGGTTCGGCGTTCCAGACCATCACCGAAGAGCAGAACTGGCACGACACCTGGGCACACGCCATTGGCGCGTCGTACAAGGTCAACAAGGAGTGGGTACTGCGTACCGGCTTCACAGTCGACCAGTCGCCAACCAACAACCACGACCGTTCACCGCGCATCCCGACTGGCGATCGCAAGGTGTTCAGCCTGGGTGCCGGTTGGAGCCCAAGCGAAGACATGACCATCGACGTGGCGTATTCCTACCTGTGGGAAGAGGACACCAAGGTCAACCAGGTCAGCGCGACCAAAGGCAGCTACCAGGCCAAGTACGAAAACAGCGCTCACGGCGTCGGTGCATCCCTCACCTACCGCTTCTGAGTCGCACCCGCAGTATGGAAAACCGCCCTCGTGGCGGTTTTTTCATGCCTGGATCTTCCAGCTGTCACCCAGGCATTCATGCAGGTAGTCCATGAATGCGCGCACCTTCGCGGTCATGGCAAAACGATCGGCCAGGCACAGGTAGATATCCATCGGCTCGGTCTGGGCATAGGCCTGGCCGTTGTCGCTGTATTCGAACACAGGCACCAGCGCGCCGGACGCCAGGTAAGGCCGCACGATGAACTCAGCCAGCCGCGTGATGCCGCCATCGTGCAGGGCCATCTGCGTCAGGGCGTCGATATCGTCACTGATCAGCACAGTGCCGAAATCCGCTTCAAAACGCAGCCCGTCGCGCATGAAGCCCCACCGCAGGAAGCGGCCGTCGACCGGGTAGCGGAACACCAGGCAGCGGTGCTCGCGCAACGCCTCTGGCGTGGCAGGCACGCCGGCGCTTGCCAGGTAACCGGGAGAGGCGCAGCAGATGAACGGAATACGGGCAATGTGCCTCGCCAGCAGGTGGTCCTCCAGCTGCGGGGCGATGCGCAGGCTGACATCGACGTCCTCGCGTGCATGGTTGACCCGTCGATCAGTCGTTACCAACTCTATCGAAAGCTGGGGGTAACGGGCACTGAATGCCGGGATCAAGGGCGCCAGCACATGGCGACCGAAGGCCGAGGTCGAGGCAATGCATAGGCGGCCTTGGGGCTCGCTGTCGGGGGTTGTGACGGCCAGTTCGGCCTGGGCAAGGTCTCGGTCCACCTGCCTGACCCGCTCGTAGTAAAGCGTGCCGGCGGGGGTCAAAGCCATGCTGCGCGTGGTGCGGGTGAGCAAGCGCACCTGCAGATGCGCTTCAAGGCGTGCGAGGTTCTGGCTCACCGCCGCCGGGCTGAGCCCCAGGCTGCGCGCCCCGGCAGCAATACTGCCGGCCTCGACCACCTTGATGAAGCTGCGGATGGCATTGAGCAAGTCCATGTCGAGCCCTTGGGATTCGTAAAAATCTCTTTATAAAGAACTCAATGACGATGGTCTACAGCCCTGCCACCGACGATTGCTAACCTGCGCCTCCACTCAACTTTCTGGAGTTCGCATGAGCAACCTGTCCCCTACGCGCAGCCGGCGCAAATTGCGCCCCAGTGCCACACCGTACGTGTTCGCCTTCTACATGTCGTCGATCATGGCGTTATTGATGTGCTTCGTGATCACTGCGGCCAACGCCGGGGTGAACCCGCAGTATCTGAGCAATGTATTGAAGGCCTACCAACTGGCCATGCCGGTGGCGTTCCTCTGCGTGCTGATGGTCAGGCCGGTGGTGCTACGGCTGGTGGCGATTACCGTTCACCCCCATTAACGCCCCCCTCATTGAATCACCACATCCTTTGTAGGAGCAGCCTTGTGCTGCGAAGAGGCTGGTACAGGTAACTGACATAGTCGCTACCTGCACCGGCCTCTTCGCAGCACAA
>NZ_JAPFCE010000052.1:0-37011 GCF_026240895.1 Pseudomonas sp. DCB_AW | reverse complement strand
GCTCCCACATGGTCCATACCTGTGGGAGCGGGCTTGCCCGCGAAGAGGCCGGTACAGGCGATAAAGATAAGAGGTAACCCGCGATGAAACCCTACACAACCTCCGAACAACGTTGGCAGGCCGTGCAGGCTCGCGACGGCAACGCCGCCGGTCACTTCGTCTACGCCGTGCGCACCACCGGTATCTACTGCCGCCCTGGTTGCAAAGCGCGCATGGCCAAGCGCGAAAACGTCGAGTTCTACAGCGATGCCGTCGCTGCCGAGGCTGCGGGTTACCGGCCCTGCAAGCGTTGCACGAGCGCGAGCCGGGCCACTGCAACCCGGCGTAGCGAACTGGTCACCCGCGCCTGCCGCCTGCTCGAGGGCGACGAGATTTCGCCGAATCTCGACCAACTCAGCGCACAACTGGCCGTCAGCCCCTTTCACCTGCACCGCCTGTTCAAGGCCGAAACCGGCTTGACCCCCAAGGCTTACGCTTCGGCGTTTCGTGCCAGGCGCCTGCGCGAGCACCTGGACAATGACCAGCGCTCAGTCACCGATGCCATCTATGACGCCGGCTACAACTCCAACAGCCGCTTCTACGAAAGTGCCGAGCAACGCCTGGGCATGCGCCCCAAGGCCTACCGGGCCGGCGGGCAGGGGGCGACTATTCGCTTTGCGCTGGGCCAGTGTTCGCTGGGGGCGATATTGGTGGCGCAGAGCGAGAAGGGCATTTGCGCGATCCTGCTGGGTGATGACCCCGAGCCACTGCTGCACGCGTTGCAGGACCAGTTCCCAAACGCCCGGCTGATAGGCGGCGACAACGAATATGAACGCGTGGTCGCCGAGGTAGTGGGCTTTGTCGAAGCGCCGGCATTGGGCCTGGCGCTGCCTTTGGATGTACAAGGCACGGCTTTTCAGGAGCGGGTCTGGCAGGCCCTGCGCGAGGTGCCGGCCGGCTGTCGGGTCAGTTACACCGACATCGCCGAGCGTATCGGCGCACCCAAGGCGGTGCGCGCGGTGGCCATGGCCTGCGCCGCCAACCGCATTGCCGTGGCCATCCCGTGCCACCGGGTGGTTCGCCGCGATGGCGATATCAGCGGCTACCGCTGGGGCGTCGAGCGCAAGCAGCAACTGCTCACGCGAGAAACGGCACTCTCCTGATCGCCTCAAGCCGCGTAGAATCCCCCGCCAAATCGAAATGTATAGAGGAATGTTCGATGAGGCGTGTCAGCCTTGCCCGTTATTGCCTAGGCGTATTGGCCCTGATGGTGGCATTGGCCACCCCGGCCTGGTCCGCACCGGCCACGCCAGTCTCCAGCCTGGCCGCTGCCGAACTGCCGGTGCTCGAAGAAAACGCGAGCCTTGAGCAACTGAATGACCGACTCGACGAGATCCGCCAGGGCGTCACCAGCAACGCCAATGACGACGTGCTCTCGCAGTTGCGCCAGGCCGCCATGCAGGTTCAGCGTCAGGCCGATGCACTCAGTGCGCTGCGGACCACCGACGTCGAGGGCCTGGACGACAAACTCAAGGTGCTTGGCCCGCCCCAGCCGGACGAGACCGCGACCATCACGCTTCAGCGCAAGGACCTCGAGGCGCAGAAAAAGTCCGTATTGGCCGAGCAGGAACAGGCGACCAAGCTGACCCAGTCGGCCCGCGACCTGTCCACGCAGATCGTCAACCTGCGCCGCAGCCAGTTCAACTCGCAGGTCACCAGCCGCGCGACCAGCCCGCTGACTCCGGCGTTCTGGCAATCGCTGATCCGCCCTACCGCTGAAGACCTGAGTCGCCTGCGAGACCTGCGCGGCGAGGCGGCCGATGCCGTGGCCAGCGCGTTCAGTGCCGAGCATCGCTGGTTGTTCCTGACCAGCTTGGTGGCGGCAATCCTGGTCTGGACCTTGGTCCGTCGCCTGCTCGAACGCCTGCTGGCAGACGCCATGATCCGCTGGCTGCCGGAAGGCCGCCTGCGCCGCAGCGCCTTGGCCCTGAGCGTCAGCCTGGCGACGCTGGGTACCATCGCTGGCTCCGTGTCGCTGCTGCGCTGGGGCCTGGAAAGCAGCGCCGAGCTGGGTTCGGACATCGCCAGCCTGACCAACCATATCCTTACCCTGGTGGTGTTCAGCGCCTTCATTTCGGGCCTGGGCCGCGCCATGTTGATGCTGCAGCGTCCGTCCTGGCGCCTGCCGCCGATCCACGATGAAGTGGCCAGCGCCCTGGGCTGGTTCCCCAAGCTGCTGGCCCTGGCGTTGATGGTGCTGCTGACCCAGGAGCGCATCAACAGCGTGATCGGCACCAGCCTGGCGCTGACCGTGGCCACCAACGGCCTGACCGCGCTGGTGGTGGCGGTGATTTTCTCGGTGGCCTTGCTGCGCTACCGCCGCACCTTGCGCAAGCATGACCTGGAGCGCCCGACCGGCCTGGCGGGGCTGATCCCCTTCGTCATCGTGGTGTGGGTAGGGCTGATCGTGCTGGCACTGCTGGCCGGCTTCCTGACCCTGGCCTACTTCCTGACCGCCAAGTTGCTGTGGATCAGCGTGGTGGCTACCTGTGCCTACCTGTTGACCACCTTCCTCGGTGACCTGTGCGAAACCCTGCTGTCGCCTCGTCAGCCCGGTGGCCTGGCCTTGGCGTCGACACTGGGCCTGGCGCCGCGTCATCAGGCTCAGGCCAGCACGATTCTCGCCGGCATTGGTCGCACTGTGTTGCTGTTCCTGGCGGTACTGCTGGCCTTGACGCCGTCGGGCACCAGCCCCGGCGAATTGCTGCTCAGCCTGGGGGATTGGGACGATACCGGCGGCAAGATGCTCGGCAACATGAACATCGTGCCGCAGGACATCCTGTTGGCGGTGGTGATGTTCTTCGGCGGCATGTTCGGTATTCGTGTGCTCAAGCGCTGGTTGAGCGAGCGCCTGCTGCCGGAAACCGACATGGACGCCGGCATGCGCGCCTCGCTGGTGACGCTGGTGGGTTACCTGGGCTTCCTGTTCCTGGCCATGCTGGTGATGTCGACCCTGCGCATCAACCTGACCAGCCTGACTTGGGTGGTGAGTGCGCTGTCGGTCGGTATCGGTTTTGGTCTGCAGCAGATCGTGCAGAACTTCATCTCCGGCCTGATCCTGCTCACCGAGCGCCCGGTAAAGGTGGGCGACTGGGTCAGCCTGGCCGGTGTCGAAGGTGATATCCGCCGCATCAACGTGCGCGCCACCGAGATTCAGATGTCCGACCGCTCGACGGTGATCGTGCCCAACTCGCAGTTCATCTCGCAAAACGTGCGCAACGTGACCATGGGCAATGCCCTTGGGGTGGTCAGCATTACCCTGACCTTGCCGCTGGAAACCGACGCCAACCGTGTGCGGGAGTTGCTGCTGGCGGCGTACCAGGAGCACGAAGCGATTCTGGATGCACCCGCGTGTTCGGTGTCGTTCAAGGACCTGACCACCAGCGGCATGGTCATT
This sequence comes from Pseudomonas sp. DCB_AW, assembly GCF_026240895.1. Classification (NCBI taxonomy): domain Bacteria; kingdom Pseudomonadati; phylum Pseudomonadota; class Gammaproteobacteria; order Pseudomonadales; family Pseudomonadaceae; genus Pseudomonas; species Pseudomonas sp. DCB_AW. The sequence continues at coordinate 33,575 of NZ_JAPFCE010000052.1, read as the reverse complement.
GGCGTCAGTGGTTACGTGGCGGGGCCGCGGCAGGTGTCGGGCACGCGCAGTGACCTGCTGTTTACCATTCTTGGCCGGTTGCGGGATGAGGGCATCCCGCTGTCGTCGCCGCAAAGCATGGTGTTGGTGCAAGAGGGCGCGCGCCCGGCTGACGAGCCGGCGTGAAACCGGGGCCGCTGTGCGGCCCATTCGCGGGCAAGCCCGCTCCCACAGGTTCTGCGCTAGCAGGGGCCTGGAGGCGCGGGCTTGCCGGCGATTGGGCTTCAATGCTGCTTGGCCTGCCTGATCCTCACCAGGATCACCAGCAGCACTAACAGCACTGGCGGCGCCATCGCCAACAACCCATCCCGCGCCGTCAGCCCCACCCCCAGCACGTTCAGCCCGCCATACAGCAGCTTGAACAGGTTCAACAGGTAATAGGTGATGGCGATGATCGACAGCCCCTCCACCGCCCGCTGAATCTTCACCTGGGCGTCGGCCCGGGCATTGAGGCTGCGCAGGATCTCTGCGTTCTGCTCTTCCATCTCTACCTGCACCCGGGCCTGCAGCAGGTCCCCCAGGTTGGCGACATTCTTCGCCAACTGCTCCAGCCGTTGCTCGGTGGCTGCGCAGTAACGCACCGTGGGCTTGAAGCGGCGCTCGATGAACACGCCCAACCGCTGGCAATCGCCCACGTGGCTCTCGCGCAGTTCAGCCAACCGCTCGAACACCAGTTGCGCATACGCCTGGGTAGCGCCGAAGCGGTGGCGGGTCTTCACCGTGTGGCTGACCACCTGCCGCGAGAGCAGGGCGATGGCGTCGAGCAGCCCCTTGGAGTCGTGGCCATCGCCGCCGGTGCTGCGTTCGGACAGGCTCACCAGGGTCTTGTCGAAGGCGTCCAGCTCCTGGCTCAGGGCCTTGGCCGTGGTCAGGGTCAGCGAGGCCATCATGCGGTAGGTTTCGATCTCCAGCAGGCGCCGGATCATACGGCCCTGGCGGTAGGCATTGAGGCGGCGATTGATGAACAGGAAGCGGTTGGTACCGTCCTCGGTCAGGCGAAAATCGCTCCACACCGACGCATCGCCACCACCCACACAGGAGCCGCAGGGGTCTTTGAAGCCATAGTGGCTCAGGTCGAGGTCCTGTTCGTCGCGGACCAGCACCTGCACCGCATTGATCACCTGCGCCGTTTGCGGAGCGATGGCTTCGGCCAGCACCTGTGGCAGGGCTTGCCACTCGGTGTTGGCGGTGGAGCAGGGCACCACCAGGGTCAAGGTGAAGAACTCGGTGTGCCGTTCCCATTTGAACGGGTGCCCGTCCAGCCGGGTAATGCCCTGCGCTGCGTTGATGTCCTGCGCCTCTGGGCAGCAGCGTTGCAGCAGCGCCGCACACGCTGCATCGCTGCCGAGCAAGGCGAGGTGGAAGACATGGGCCGGGCCGTCGAAATACAGCGACGGGCGAGCGTGCAGTTCGTTGTGCAAGGCGGTGCGTTGAGGGTGCATGGTGGTCCGGCCTGGTGTTGTGATTGTGGGGGTACCAGGAAGTGGGACTTTGCGCGATGACTGAAAAGTCACGTGGCCATGAGGGCCTTTGTGAAACAGAATCAAGCGCAAAGCAAAAGCCCCTTGTGACATCCGTCAGCAAGGGGCTTCTTGACCAGCCGCTGGGGTTAACCCAGGCAGCGCGTCACATGCTTCACCGAGAGGTACCCCGACAATCCCCAGGGCCCGAGCTCGCGCCCGATGCCGCTGCCTTTGGTCCCGCCCCACGAGGTCTCGACGAATACTGCCTGCACCGAGTTGATCCACACGTGGCCAACTTCCAGCGCATCGGCAACGCGTTCGGCGCGTTCCAGGTCGGCAGAGCAGACCGTGGCCACCAGGCCGAAGCGGCTGTCGTTGGCTTCGGCGATCGCCTGCGCTTCAGTGGTGAAGCGCCGTGCACACAGCACCGGGCCGAAGATCTCTTCGGTCCACAGGCGGCTGTGGGCAGGGACGTCCACATACAGCGTGGGGCTGACGAACCAGCCGTCACGGTCCAGCGCTTTGCCGCCGGCCAGGCATTGCAGGCCCTCTTCGCGTGCGGTGGCGAAGTAGCTGGCAACCTTCAGCCATTGCGCCTGGCTGGTCAGCGGCCCCATGTCCACTTCTTCGCTCAACGGGTTGCCCACCCGCAGGTTCTCCAGTGCCGCCTGCAAGCGCGGCAGCAGCGCATCGGCGATACCGTCCTGCACCAGCAGGCGTGAGGTGGCCGAGCACATCTGCCCGGCGTTCCAGCTGATACCGGCGACAATCCATTCCACGGCCTGGTCGATGTCGCAATCATCGAACACCACGATCGCCGACTTGCCGCCCAGCTCCAGCGTCACGGGCCGGCATTGGGCAGAAGCGCTGCGCATCACCTGGCTGCCAACACTGTTGCTGCCGGTGAACGACAGCTTGTCCAGGCCTGCGTGGTTGCTCAGCGCCGCGCCGGTTTCGGCCTTGCCGTTGACGATGTTCAGCACGCCAGCGGGCAGGCCGAGGGCCTCGGCGATCTGGCCGTAAGCCTGCTCGATCAGCGGGGTGACTTCCGAAGGCTTGAGCACCACGGTGCAGCCTGCGGCCAAGGCGGGGGCGAGCTTCCAGGCGCTGGTCACCAGCGGGAAGTTCCACGGCACGATCAGGCCGACCACGCCGACCGGTTCCAGGCGGGTGCGGGCGGTGAAGCCGGGCGCGGCCAGGGGCACGTCGCGGTTCTTTTGCGGCAACTGCTCCGCCAGGTCGGCGTAGTAGTTGAAGGTGGCAATCGCGTCGTCCAGGTCGATTTCGGCCTCGTGGCGCGGCTTGCCGTTGTTGCGCATCTGCAGGGTGATCAACGCTTCACGGCGCTGCCCGAGTTTCTCGGCGAAACCGCGCAGGTACGCTGCACGTTCGCTGGCGCTGGTCTGCTTCCAGGCCGGCAGGGCTTCGCGCGCGGCGGCCACGGCTTGGTCGACCTGGGCAACGCTGGCGGCCATCAATTCGGCGAAGGGCTGGCCCAGTGCAGGGTCATTGACGCTGATGCAGTCGCTGCCTTGGCCTTCGACCCAGCGGCCGGCGATGTAGTGAGAAGTGGTCATGGGCAAATTCCAGTCAGGCCATTTCGGCAGTGATTACCGGCGCATGCGAGGTGCTTTTGCAGCGCACCCAGCGCGGGCCATTGGGCCCATACACGCCAGCAGGTTCAGGGAACAGGTTGAGCAGGGCGAGGTACAGTACCCCCGCCAGCCCCAGGGTTACCGGCAGGCTCAGGTCGATGCCGCCGGCCAGGTCGCCCAGCGGGCCAACGAACTGACCCGGCAGGTTGACGAAGCACAGGCCGACTGCCGCGCTGGGGATCCACGCCCCCATGCCGCGCCAGTTCCAGCCGTGCGTGAACCAGTAGTGGCCGCCGCGCTGGCCACGGGTGAACACCTGCAGGTCATCGGCATGGTAGAAGCCGCGACGGGTGATCAGGCCGAGGATCATGATCACCATCCATGGGCTGGTGCAGGTGATGATCAGCACGGCGAAGGTCGACACGCTCTGCACCAGGTTGAAGGTGAAGCGGCCGATGAAGATGAAGCCGATCGCCAGCACGCCGATCAGCAAGGTGGCGGCGGCGCGGCTGAGCAAGCGCGGGAACACGCTGGACATGTCCAGGCCCGTGCCGTACAGCGCGGTGGTACCGGTGGACATGCCGCCGATCACCGCAATCAGGCACACCGGCAGGAAGAACCAGCTCGGCGAGATCGCCAGCAGGCCGCCGACATAGTTGTTGGCCGCGATGTAGTCAGGCGCCTGGCTGGCGACCAAGGTGGCGGTGCACAGGCCGAACAGGAACGGGATCAAGGTCGCGGCCTGGGCGCCGATCACCGCCAGCATGATGCGCGACTTGGGCGTGGTCCGCGGAATGTAGCGCGACCAGTCGCCCAGGAACGCACCGAACGACACCGGGTTGCTCATGGCCAGGATCGCCGCACCGACGAAGGCTGCCCAGAAACCCGCTTGGCCAAGGTTGACGCTGCCGGCGTAGCCCGCATCGAACGGCCCGGCGAAGGCCGCGATGCCCAGCAAGAACAGCAAGCTCGACGCCCACACGGCAATCTTGTTGACCCACAGCATGAAGCGGAAGCCGAAGATGCACACCACCAGGACCAACACCGCGAACAGGCCATAGGCCAGGCCCAGGGTGAGGTCGGTTTCCGGTAGGCCGGCGAGGCGTTTGGCACCACCCACCAGGGCATCGCCCGAGCTCCACACCGACAGCGAGAAGAACGCCACGGCGGTGAGCAGCGACAGGAACGAGCCGACGATACGCCCGTGCACGCCGAAGTGCGCGCCCGACGACACCGCGTTGTTGGTGCCGTTGAGCGCACCGAACAGGCCCATGGGGGCGAGGATGATGGCACCGATGCCGACCCCGAGCACAATCGCCCAGACCCCGGCCTGGAACGACAACCCGAACAGCACTGGGAAGCTGCCCAGCACGGCCGTGGCAAAGGTGTTGGCACCGCCGAAAATCAGGCGGAACAGGTCAAGCGGGGAGGCGTGGCGTTGGTCGTCGGGAATCTGTTCGACGCCGTTGGTCTCGATACCGGTCGAGTGGCTCATGGTGATACTCCAGCGCGGTTGTTGTCGCCCGGCGCAGTGCGCGGGCCTTATTGTGGGTGCGATGGCAGAGCGGCAAGGCCGCGTAAAAGAGGATCAGGCGGTGGTGACGACCGACAGGTGTTCGTGGCAGGCCAACCAGCGCTCGCCCTGTCGGCGAAACACGATGGTTTCTCGCTCGGCCAGCTGGTGCTCTTCACCGGCGATGCGGATGTGCGTGGCCACATCGTGCATGAAGATCGCCACGTCACCTTGCAGGCTCACTTGCGCATTGCCCGACTCACACGCCAGCACGGCAAAACCGTCGGCCTGCCACTGGGCCCACACGGCTTCATAAGCGCCACGCGACAACAGCGGCTGCGCCAAGGTGTGGAAGAGGAAGGTGGCGTCTTCGCTGAAACAGGCGAAGTAGCGGGCGGTGTCGTTGCTGGCAAAGGCATCGATGAGGTCGGCGGCGGCTTGCCGTACCTGGAGTGTCTGGTCCACGGGAGTGGCCTCACGCTTTTTGTGATTGTGGTGAGCGATTCTGGTGGCGCTTGGCGGGGGGAAAAATCGCTGGGGGCAAATAATCAGTTCAGGAAAGTGTGAAGTGATGTTTGGCTGGCTTTACCCTCGTTTGCTGGATGGCAAGCGGGTGTTGGGGTTGCCACGTGAAATCCAGGAAGTGCGAAATGCATTCGTTACCTATGATGCAATGGCGAACTGGCGCCCCGGCTCTCAAGACGATCTCCTCGCTGCACACGGTATGCTGATGCAAGGGCTGATTGATGACGCTGGCCATTTTCGCAAGGGGGGCGTAGGGATCTATCGCGGGGTACGCTTACTGCACATGGCGCCCCCAGCCAGTCGGGTCGCGACGCTCGTGCAGGGCCTATTGCACTGGCTCGTAAAAAACGATTGGCACCCCCTGATCATCAGCTGTGTATTTCACTACGAGTTTGAGTTCATCCACCCGTTTGCTGATGGAAATGGACGAATGGGACGGCTCTGGCAGACGCTGTTGCTTAGCCGTTGGCGACCAGTCCTGGCATACCTTCCAGTAGAAACGGTAATCCGTGAGCAGCAAGAAGCCTACTATTCGGCGCTTGCCGCAGCCGATCAGTCTGGTGAAGCAACCCCGTTTGTCGAGTATATGCTCCAAGCACTGCTTCAAGCCCTCAGCGAAGCAGTGGGTAGCGATCAAGTAGGCGATCAAGTAACCGATCAAGTAGCGAGACTGCTCAATGTTCTGCCCATTGGGATTTCATTGAAGGCCAATGAATTGATGGATCGCCTTGGGCTCTCGCACCGTCCCACATTCAGCAAGAATTACCTTAAACCAGCAATTGCTATGGGTTTGATCGAAATGACTGATCCTCATTCTGCTCGCAGTCCTAGACAGCAATATCGTCGAGTCGCCAAGTAAGCGACGATCCGCTTGTATGGGCCAACTGGCGGGGCTATCCCCAAATGACCGGCATACGCCAAACCCGCTGTCATCGAACTGCAACGTACATCCCGCACCCTTTCTGCCATCAACCTCAATGCCTCATTGCGAGTTCGAATGGGTCATCCCGCGCTGCATCCGCAACAGGACCATGACCTGTTCGGCCTGCTTTATGCTTTTGCCTTCCGCCCAGGCCAGCCCGGTCGCGAGATCGATTCGGCGCAGTTGCTGCGCAAGCTCGGCGAACCGCCTGAGCCCGACGAGTTTTTATGGCTGCACCTGAACCTGGCCCATGCCGCTTGCGAGCGCTGGCTGCGTGCCCACCTGACGCTGCCCGAGGCGTTTTTCGAAACCTTGCGCGAGGGCTCCCGGTCGACCCGTATCGAACATGCCGATTCGGCCCTGTTGGCGGTGGTCAACGATGTGGTGTTCAACTTCGGCCTGGTGTCGTCGGACATTTCCACGCTGTGGGCCTGCGCCAGCAGCCAGCTGCTGGTGAGCGCGCGTTTGCAGCCGTTGCATTCGGTGGACAAGCTGCGCTCGTCGGTCAAGCGAGGCGAGCGCTTCCATTCGTCCATCGAACTGCTGGTGCATCTGCTGCGCGACCAGGGCGATGTGTTGACCCAGATCGTGCGCGAAACCACCACCAGCGTCGATCGCATCGAAGACCAGTTGCTGTCCCAGCGCCTGAGTGACAACCGCGCCGAACTCAGCAGCATGCGTCGGGTACTGGTGCGCTTGCAGCGCCTGCTGGCGCTCGAGCCTGGGGCCCTGCTGCGCCTGCTCAACCGCCCACCGGACTGGCTGCAGGAACAGGACATGCGCCAGCTGCGCGCGGCGACCGAAGAGTTCACCCTGGTGATCAGCGACCTCACCGCCCTGGGTGAGCGGATCAAGTTGCTGCAGGAAGAGATCGCCGCCAAGCTCAACGAACAGACCAACCGCACCCTGTTCACCCTGACGGTGGTGACCGTGCTGGCGCTGCCCATCAACATCATCGCCGGCTTTTTCGGCATGAATGTCGGTGGCGTGCCGCTGTCGGACGACCCACATGGCTTCTGGGTACTGGTGGCACTGGTGGCGACCTTCACCGTGCTGGTGGGGCGTTGGGCGTTTCGCAAGCGGCGTGAATACTGACGGCGGCATGCGCCCCGACTGACGGTCCCCGCCATCTCTGATCCTTGCCTACGCTGATACTCCCCATCTGCAGATGCAAGGAGCTTCATCATGGCCTTCCAATACAAGCGTCTGGACAAGAACAACGCCGCAGTCCTGCTGGTCGATCACCAGGCGGGTTTGCTTTCGCTGGTGCGTGACATCGACCCCGACCGCTTCAAGAACAACGTCCTGGCCCTGGCAGACCTGGCCCAGTACTTCAAGCTGCCGACCATTCTCACCACCAGCTTCGAAACCGGCCCCAACGGCCCGTTGGTCCCCGAGCTCAAGGCGCAGTTCCCCGATGCCCCCTACATCGCTCGCCCCGGCAACATCAACGCCTGGGACAACGAAGACTTCGTCAAGGCCGTCAAGGCCACGGGCAAGAAGCAACTGTTGATCGCCGGTGTAGTGACTGAGGTCTGCGTCGCGTTCCCGGCACTGTCGGCACTGGAGGAGGGCTTCGAGGTGTTCGTCGTCACCGACGCCTCTGGCACCTTCAACGAATTGACCCGCGATTCGGCCTGGCGGCGCATGGAGGCTGCCGGGGCACAACTGATGACCTGGTTCGGCGTGGCCTGCGAGCTGCACCGCGACTGGCGTAATGACGTCGAAGGGTTGGGGACGCTGTTCTCCAACCACCTTCCCGATTACCGCAACCTGATGACCAGTTACGACAAGCTGGCCAAGTAGCGCCCTGCCTCGCACGGTGGACGGCTCTGTGTAGGAGCAGCCTTGCGCTGCGAAGAGGCCGGTGTAGCACAGAGCATCTTTCAGGCAGTCACCGGCCTCTTCGCAGCGCAAGGCTGCTCCTACACACAGAGACCGAGCAAGCCATGCCTGAGCAGGCTCGGCGCCGGAGTAATAAGCGAAGCGGCAAACCGCCATGGATCGACCATACTGAGTCTTCATTCGCCAGCGGGAGCGAGCCATGTCGAAGTCAGCCAGGAAGAAGGACCCTCAGGCACAGCCCGAAAAATTGGGCGGCAAGGCCTACGAGAAGGCGCTCAAGCACCTTCACGTCGAGTTGGTAAAGCTGCAGGAATGGGTCGTGGCCAAGGGCCTGAAGGTGTGCATCGTCTTTGAAGGTCGCGATGGTGCGGGCAAGGGCGGGACCATCAAGGCCCTCACCGAGCGAGTCAGCCCTCGGGTGTTCCGTGTGGTGGCGCTGCCGGCGCCGACCGAGCGGGAAAAAACCCAGATGTACGTGCAACGCTACCTGGGCCATCTGCCTGCTGCAGGCGAGGTGGTGATCTTCGACCGCAGTTGGTACAACCGGGCCGGTGTCGAGCGGGTGATGGGGTTTTGCAGCGATGAACAGGCCAACAAGTTTCTCACTGTGGTGCCGTTGTTCGAGAAGATGATGGTCGAGTCGGGGATCATCCTCATCAAGTACTGGCTGGAGGTCAGCGCCGAAGAGCAGACCCGCCGCCTGCAGGACCGCATCAATGACGGCCGCAAGCTGTGGAAGCTGTCCCCGATGGACTTGAAGTCGTATACCCGCTGGGATGACTACACCAAAGCCCGCGATGACATGTTCGCCGCGTCGGATTCCTCCTGGGCGCCATGGTTCATGGCCCACTCCAACGACAAGCGGCGCGCACGGCTGAACATCATCAGCCACCTGCTCGGCCGCATTCCTTACAAGGACATCACCCGCGACCAGGTCGTGAAATTGCCCAAACGCGGCAAGGTCGGCAAGTACAAGGCGGTGAACTACCCGTTCAAGGTTGTCGAAGCGCGTTACTGACCCCATCCCCGCGGGGAGCCTACAGGGTGTAGACCTATGCCACATGACGGCAGCTTGCTCCAGGCAACGGTGGTGTTCCTCTTGGCCGTGGTACTGCTGGTGCCACTGGCGCAGCGTTTGAAACTGGGGGCCGTGCCGGGGTATCTGCTGGCCGGCATCCTCATCGGCCCTTCGGTGCTGGGTTTGCTGGGTAACCCGGATAACGTCGCACGCCTGTCAGAGATGGGCGTGGTGATGCTGCTGTTCGTCATTGGCCTCGAGCTTTCGCCACGCCGCCTGTGGACCATGCGCCGGGCGCTGTTCGGCGTTGGCTCGTTGCAGGTCGGGCTGACCGCCGCGGTGCTGGGCCTGCTCGCCTTTTGGCTGTTCGGCCAATCGAAGGCGGCGGCCGTCGTGCTGGGGCTGGGACTGGCCCTGTCGTCCACGGCGTTTGGCTTGCAGGTGCTGGCCGAGCGCAAGGACCTGGGCAAGCCGCACGGGCGCCTGGCGGTGGCGATTCTGCTGTTCCAGGACATTGCCGCCATCCCCCTGATTGCCGTGGTGCCCTTGCTGGGCGGGGATGTCAGCCGCGCCGATGAAGGGACGTGGCCGCTGGTGGGCGTGGCGGTCGGCATCGGTGTGATCATTGTGGGTGGCCGCTACCTGATGACCCCGGTCTTCAAATGGACGGTCGGCTCCGGGTTGCCGGAGTTGTCCACCGCTACCGCGTTGCTGGTGGTACTGGGCACCGCTTGGGTAATGGAGCACGTCGGCATCTCGATGGCGCTTGGTGCGTTTCTCGCTGGTGTGTTGATGGCCGAGTCGCCGTTCCGTCACGAGCTCGAAACCCAGATCGAACCCCTCAAAGGCCTGTTGCTCGGGCTGTTCTTCGTCGGCGTAGGCATGAGCGCCGACTTGCGCCTGCTGTTTGGCATGCCCTTGGCAGTGTTGGGGCTCACGCTGTTGCTGGTGGGCGTCAAGCTGCCGCTGTTGGTGGCTTTGGGCCGTACGGCCGGTGGGCTGAACCGGCCCCAGGCGTTGTGCCTGGGGGTGGTGTTAGCGTCTGGCGGTGAGTTTGCGTTCGTGGTGTTCAAGCTCGCGCTTGCGCACCAAGTGCTCGAGCAGCAGGTGCATGACCTGTTGGTGCTGGCCATCACCCTGTCGATGGCGGTGGTGCCGTTGGTGATGATGGCCCTGAGCCGACAGTTGCGCGACCCCGACGCCACCCGCCCCACGCCTGAAACCGACCACTGATTCGCGCCAAGACGGCGTACGACTGTTCGGAGGTGAAGCATGCAGCCGAGTTTCAAGCTGGACAGCGCCCTGTCGCAGGGCTTGCTCGATGTCTTGATCAAGGCAGGCTTGGTGGCTGCCCTGGTGATCTTCTCCTTCCAGGTGTTCCAACCTTTCCTCGAACTGATGCTGTGGGCGGTGATCCTGGCCGTCACGCTGTACCCGCTGCACTGCCGTATCACGCGGCGCTGGGGGCTCAAGGACGGCTATGCGGCAACGGTGGTGGTGCTGCTGGTACTGGTGGTGTTGCTGGTGCCGATCTACCTGGTGGTGGTGTCGATCACCGAGTCGGTGGACAGCATGCTGACGCTGCTCAAGAGCGGCGCCTGGAGCGTGCCGACACCCCCCGAGTCGGTGGCTTCCTGGCCGTTGATCGGGCCGCGCCTGTATGCCTTGTGGCTGGCAGCATCCGAGAGCCTGAGCGAGGTGCTCAACAGCATGATGCCGCAGCTCAAGGACGCCGGGCGTGTGCTGCTGGGGGCCGCGGCCAGTGCCGGGGGGGCGTTTTTGATGTTCATCGCGGCGATCATCATCTCGGGGGTGATCATGGCCTTCGGCGCGCGTGGCGAGCTGGCGGCGCAGCGCATTGCCATGCGCGTATCCGGCGAGCAGCGCGGCAGGTCGATTGCCAAACTGTGTACCGCCACCATTCGCGCCGTTGCCCAGGGCGTAATCGGCATCGCCTTCATCCAGATGCTGCTGATCGGCGTAGGCTTTGTCATCAAGGGCGTGCCGGGGGCGGGGATGTTGGCAATTGCCATCCTCATGCTGGGTATTGCCCAGGCGCCGGCCACGCTGATCACGTTGCCGGTGATCGCCTACGTGTTCCATGCCGAGGGCTTCACCCTGGCGACCATCGTGTTTGCCGTTTACACCTTCGTTGCCGGCCTCGCTGACAATGTGCTCAAGCCCCTGCTGCTGGGGCGCGGGGTCGATGTGCCGATGCCTGTGGTGCTGATCGGCGCGCTGGGCGGCATGGTGGTCAAAGGCATCATCGGCCTGTTCATCGGCCCGGTGATTCTTGGCGTGACCTACGTATTGTTCTGGCAATGGGTCGCGCTGCAGGTACCCGAAAACCCTGTCGAACCGTCGGCCTGAGCCGGGGCCTGGCATGCCTGCACCTTCCTGGTGTCGCGCCTTGGGCCTGGTTGCCTTGCTGTCAGGCTGCACCCAGGTCGGGCCAGACTTTCACCCCCCGCAAACGGCCTGGCTGGACCCGTGGAGCACACCCTTGCTGGAGCAGGCCGGGCGGCGCGATGCAACGGTGGACTTTCGCCATTGGTGGCAGGTGTTCGCCGACCCGACACTGGATGCGCTGATTGCCGAAGCCGACGCCCACAACAGCAACCTGCGCGTGGCCGGCCTGCGCATCGCCGAGGCACGTGCACAGCTGGCCATCGTGCAGACTGGGCGTTACCCGCAGTTGCAGCAGGTGCGGGCGCAAAGCCTCTACCTCAAGCAGGACCAGTCCGGCATCGACACTGCTCGCGATTCGGTGTTCTGGCAGTCCAGCGCAGGGTTCGACATCGCCTGGGAAATTGACTTCTGGGGGCGCTTCAGCCGTGCCATCGAGTCTGCCGATGCCCTGTATTTCGCCTCGCAGGCCAACTACGCCGATGCCATGTTGCTATTGCGTGCGCAGGTAGCCGATACCTACTTTGCATTGCGTACCGCCGAGGCGCGCCTTGCCATTGCCGAAGAAAACGCCAAGCGCCAGGCGCGCAGCCTGGAGATCACCGAGCGGCTGTTCCGCCATGGCGAGCATGACGAACTCGATTGGCAGCAGGCTCGCACGCAGTACTTGGCTACCCAAGCGACCATCCCCGAGTTCGAGAACCAGCTCAACGCCCTGCGCAACGTGCTCTGCTCCCTGCTCGGGCGCGCCCCCGGCCCACTGCCGGAGCTGCAGTCGCAATACGGCCAGTTGCCACTGCCGGACCGCGCACTGCTGCAGGACGTGCCTGCTCGCCTGTTGCAGCGGCGCCCAGACATCCGCGCTGCCGAACAGGCCGTGGCGGCACAATCGGCACTGGTCGGGGTGGCCGAAGCTGACCTTTATCCACAGCTGAGCCTGTTGGGCAGCCTCGGCTGGACGTTCGTCTCGGCCAGCCACCTGCCCAACACGCTTGACCTCGCCGCCGGCCCAAGCCTGATCTGGAACCCGTTCGACTACGGCCGGCGCAAGAACGCCGTGCGTGTCGAGGACGCGCGCTTGCAGCAATTGATCGAGTTGTATCAGCAAAGTGTGCGTGAAGCCGCCCGTGAGGCTGACGATGCCGCCAGTGGCCTGGTGCGCTCGCTGCAAAGTGCTGGCATTCGCGATCAAGCCTCGCAAGCCGCGCAGCGCTCGTTGAGCCTGGCCATGTCGCAGTACCGCGAAGGGTTCGCCGACTTCCAGCGGGTGCTCGATGCCCAACAGTTGCTGCTGCAACAACAGGACGGCTACCTGGTCAGCCGCGGCAATGCCGTCAGCAGCCTGGTGACCTTGTACAAGGCCCTGGGGGGTGGTTGGGACCCAGGCCGTGCGCCGATCGACCCGGCCACGCGTCGTCAGATGCAGCAACGCACCGATTGGGGAGACTTGCTGGATGAGCCGGCCCCCAGCGCACAGCCACCAGGTGAGCAAAAATGACCGACACCCCGCAAACACCGCCTGCGCAAGCGCCCGACCGTGGCCTGCGCTGGGTATTGCTGCTGATTGCCGTGAGCCTGCTCTGGTACCTGCTGGCCGACCGTTTTACACCGTACACCCAGCAGGCTCGCCTGCAAGCCTACGTGGTGCCGGTGAGCGCCGAGGTGGCCGGCCAGGTCAAGCGCGTGGCCGTGGGTAATAACCAGGAAGTGCGCAAGGGCGAAGTGTTGTTCGAACTGGACCAGGAGCAATACCGCATTGCCCTGGCTCGCGCCGAAGCCGACTTCGACACGGTGGGCCGGCAGATCGGCGCCCACACGGCCGGCATCGACTCGGCCCAGGCGGCGTTGATGGCGGCCCAGGCCAACGAGCGCAAGGCCCGGCAAGACGCCGAGCGGCTGAAGCGGCTGATCGAGGAGGACCCCGGCACGGTTTCGCAGCGCCGCCTGGAAGGCGCGCAGGCCACGCGCGACCAGGCCATCAGCCAAGTCGCGGCAGCCCGTGCCGAAGTGGTGCGGGCACGTGAGCAGCAGGGTGGGGCGCAGGCGGACAATGCGCAGGTGCGCAGCGCGGCGGCGAATGTGCAAAAGGCCCGCCTGGACCTGGAGCGAACGGTGGTGCGCGCCGACACCAACGGGTTGATCACCGACTTGCGCACCGACGTGGGCCACTACGTGGGCGCCGGCAGCCCGATGATGACCCTGATTGCGATCCATGACGTGTGGATCAGCGCCGACCTGACCGAGAACAACCTCGGCCGCCTGCGCCCCGGCACACCGGTGCTAGTGGTGCTCGATGCGCTGCCTGGCACGGTAGTGAAGGGGCGCATACGCAGCATCGGTTATGGCGTCAGCGTGGGCCAGAGCAACCCACCGGGCACGCTGCCGAGCGTGCAGAACAGCCGTGAATGGCTGCGCTCGGCTCAACGCTTTCCGGTGATTGTCGAGCTTGACCGGGACCAGCTGGAAGACAAGTCCGGCTTGCGGGTGGGTGGCCAAGCCGAGGTGATGGCGCTGCCCAGCGAGGGCAACCCGCTGAACGTGCTTGGCCGGGTGTTCATGTGGCTGATGAGCTGGCTCTCGTATGCCTATTGAGCTGCGGCGCCAGCGTGCGCTTCGCCTGGCCTGGGGCGTGGCGCTGTGCCTGGCGGTCAGCTTCGGTTTTGGTTTGCCGGTGCCGATTTTGGCACCCGTGTTCGCGGTGCTGCTGTTGGCCATGCGTAGCCAGCCACTGCCGTTGCGCGCGGCACCGGCGTTGGCCGTGCTGGTGCTGCTGAGTTGTGGCAGTGGCCTGTTGCTGATTCCCTTGCTGCGCCATGCACCGGTAAGTGGTGTGCTGCTGGTCGGCGTTGGCGTGTATCTAGTGCTGCGTTATGCCCTGAAGGGCGGCAACGGCCTGTTGGCCAACTTGCTGGTGATCGGCCTGACCATGATCGCCGCAGCCGGCACCAGCGATTTCACCTTGGCGCTGTCGGTGGTCGAGGCCTTGTCCAAAGGCATGCTCCTGGCAACCTTGGGCACGGCGCTGGCGCATGTGATGTTCCCCGAACCGGCTGACGCACCTGTGCAACCGACACCGCCGCCGCTCGCCGCTGAACGGGCCAGCTGGGTCGCACTGCGCGCCACGCTGATCGTCATGCCGGCCTTTTTGCTGGCGCTGATCGCACCGGACGCGTTCATGCCGCTGATCATGAAGTCGGTGAGCCTCGGTCAGCAGGCCAGCGAGACCCATGCCCGCAATGCCAGCCGAGAACTGATTGGCTCGACCTTGCTGGCCGGGCTGCTGGCGATCCTGCTGTGGGGGGCATTGAGCTTGTTCGTGCACCTGTGGATGTTTTTCCTGTGGGTGCTGCTGTTCACGCTTTGGCAGGGCCGGCGGCTGTACCGCGCGGTGGCGACGCGGCATAGCCCGGCCTATTGGGTCAGTTGCCTGACTACGATGTTGATACTGCTGGGGCAGTCGGTGCAGGACAGCGCGGCGGGGCAGGATGTCTACCGCGCGTTCGCCGTGCGCATGGCGCTGTTCTTGGCGGTGTCGGTGTATGCCAGTGCGCTGCTGATCTGGATCGACCGGCGCAGGGCACGGCAGTGGGTGCATTAGGGGTGCCAGTCGACCCCTGTGTCTTCCAGGTAGGCATCCACCGCAGCACCGACGGTGGGGTGAAAGGCCTTTTCCCCCATGTGCTGGAACAACTCAAAGCGCTTCATCTTGTCTTTCACCGGGTCTTTCATCTCCGCGAACTGCAACTCCACGCCGCGCGCCTCCAGCGCCCGGTCCAGTTCAGCGAGCATGTCTGCGGAGGTCACGTCGATGCTGGTCACAGGCTCCGCGGCAATTACCAAACGTTGCACGGGGGTAGGGGACTGTTCCACAGCCGCCAGCACGGTGCTCTGGAACTGCTCGGCATTGGCAAAAAACAGCGGCGCATCCCACCGCAGCAGCACCAGGCCCGGGATGCGCCGGGCTTGCGGGTAGCGCTGCACATCATGGTAGCCGCGGGTGCCGTCCACCCGGCCGAGCACTGCAAAATGCGGCCGCCAGCCATCCCAGAGAAATTCGATGACCGAAATCGCCACGGCAATGCAGATACCCGGAATGGCACCAAACACTGCCACGCCGACAAAACAGGTCAACGACAGCCAGAACTCCCATTGCTGCATGTGGAAGATGCGTTTGAGGTCGGCGAATTCGAACAGCCCCAGTGCGGCGGCAATCACCACGGCAGCGAGGGCACTGTTGGGCAGGTAATGCATCAGGTTGGGCGCCACCAGCAGCAGAACGGTCACGGCCAGCGCCCCGATGATGCCGGTGAGTTGGGTCTTGGCCCCAGCAGCTTCAGCGACAGGGGTGCGTGACGAACTGCTGCTGATCGGGATGCCCTGGAACAGCCCACTGGCCAGGTTGGCCACCCCCAGGCCAAACATCTCCTGGTTCGGGTTGACCGGCATCTTCAGGCGGGCCGCGTAGGAGCGCGACAGCACGCTGGTGTCGGCGAATGACACCAGCGCCACCGCGATGCCGCCGAGCAGCACTTCCACCAGGTCGATATCGCTCAACCAGGGGAAGACCAGGTCCGGCAGGCCCTGGGGTAACTGGCCGAGGACTTTGACGCCGCTCTGGTCCAGGTCGAGCAGGCTCACCGCCAGTGTCGCCAGCACCACAGCGATCAGAATGCCGGGCAAGCGCTTGAAGGGTTTGAGCAGCAGGATCAGCGCCAGGCTGCCAGCGCCGATGACGAAGCTGGGCCAGTGGCCCTGGCCTGCAAGCAGGGCCTGGATCAGGCCCCAGATGTCCCGCAGCGGGCCTTGGCTGTCGATGGATAAGCCGAACAGTTTGGGCAGTTGGCTGATCAGCACGGTCAAGGCGATGCCGTTCATGTAGCCATAGCGGATCGGCTTGGACAGCAATTCGGTGATGAAGCCCAGGCGCAGCAGGCCGGCGACCATGCAGAACACCCCAGCGACCAAGGCCATCATGCTGGCGATGGTGATGGCGCGCTGCGGGTCGCTGGCGGCGTACTGCACCACCACCGCCAGGATGGGCGCGGCCAGTGCCGAATCTGGGCCCAATACCAGGATGCGGCTGGGGCCGAACAGCGCATAGGCCAGCAGCGGAATGATGGTGGCGTAGAGGCCGTAGATGCCGGGTACGCCCGAGGCTTCGGCGTAGGCAATGCCCACGGGCACCAGCATGCTGGT
Source organism: Pseudomonas sp. DCB_AW (assembly GCF_026240895.1). Taxonomy (NCBI): domain Bacteria; kingdom Pseudomonadati; phylum Pseudomonadota; class Gammaproteobacteria; order Pseudomonadales; family Pseudomonadaceae; genus Pseudomonas; species Pseudomonas sp. DCB_AW. Next base: position 17,053 of record NZ_JAPFCE010000052.1, on the reverse strand, counting down.
GAGTACCAGCCCGGCAGCGATGTCCCTGGGCAGCCAGGCACGCTGATAGTGAAGCAGGGTGACCACGCCGGGCAGCCAGCGTTGCCAGTCGAAGCGTGGGGGAGGGGGTGTTTCGGGCATGGTGCAGGCTCCAAGGGGCGGGGCATGAACCGCTTGAGGTCCCGTTGGAGACAGCTTAGAGGGTGGATGGCGGCGTTGCTCAAAAAGATAAAGCCCGGGTTTGAGCGGTAGCAAACCTGCGACGTGCCCGGCTTCTTGCACGGTTTTATTCAGGGCGACGTCTCGCCGAGCATTGCGGTAATGAGATAGATTACCATTCAAATCTTGTCAGCTTTGGCCGAGCGCTATGCCCGATATCTCTTCCAGTCAGTCAGTGCAGCAGCTCTATCTCGATAACCATGGCTGGCTGCAGCAATGGCTGCGGCGCAAGACCGGCTGCCGGGAGCAGGCTGCTGACCTCGCTCAGGACACGTTCATGCGCTTGCTCAGCCAGCGCAAAGTCGAGGAACTGAAGCAGCCCAGGGCCTATTTGAGCCGCATCGCGCGCAGCCTCATGATCGACCAGTTCCGTCGGCGTTTGCTCGAGCAAGCCTATCTCGAAAGCCTGGCAGCACTGCCTGAGCCCGTCGAGATTTCTGTTCAGGAACGCAGCGTCATTCTGGAGACCTTGCTGCAGATCGATCAGATGCTCGATGGCCTCGAGCCAAGAACCCGCGAGATCTTTCTGCTGGCCCAGCTGGAGGGTTTGAGCCACGCCGCCATCGGTCGCCAGCTGAACCTGTCTACCAATACTGTCAGCAAGCATTTCGTGCGAGCCATGGCGCATTGCCTGTTGCTGATCGGGGACTGAGGCGTGACCACCGAGCTTGATATGAAAACCCTGGAAGCCGCAGCGCAATGGTATGTAGACCTTGCCAGGGGCACTGAGGCGATGCGCGAGGCGCATCGGCAATGGCTGCATGACGACCCCCGCCATGCCCAGGCCTGGGGGCGGGTAGAGCGGCTACAGGCGGCGTTTGGTCAGCTAGATGCTCGAGTTGCGCGCCCTGCGCTGCAAAGCTCGCGTGCCAAGCGTCGCGAGGTGCTCAAGGTGTTGGCGTTGCTGATAGGAAGCAGCGCTTTGCTCAGCATTGGTGCGCGAACGGACCCATGGCGCAAGATGATGGCCGATTACGCCACGGGTACGGGCGAGCGTTTACCCGTGACACTTTCGGATGGCAGTCGAATTGTGCTCAACACCGGCACTGCGCTGAATATTTCGTTCGACGAAAACCTGCGACGCGTTGTGCTGCGTGAAGGTGAGGTGTTCATTCAGACCGCGCCGGACCCTTTGGCTCGGCCCTTTATCGTGCGCACGGCGTTTGGCGACTTGCGCGCATTGGGTACGCGATTCCTGGTACGCATCAACCCCGCCAGCGCTCGCGTCTCGGTGCTTGAGCATGCTGTCGAATTGCGCTCACCGCTGCCCGGCAGTACGCCGGTGCGGATCAATGCGGGTCAGCAGTTGGACTTTTCATCCACTGTTGCGGGCGTGCCTGTGCCTTTGGCTAAAGGTGCCGATGCCTGGCGAAACAACCTGTTGGTGGTCAGTGATTGGCGCCTGGGGGATGTGATTGCCGAGTTGTCCCGGTATCGGGCAGGCCACCTTGGTTGCGACGCTGGGGTCGCCGAGTTGCGTATTTCCGGGAGTTTCCAGTTGGGTGACATCGATGTCGTGCTGGACAACCTGAGCGCGATGCTGCCCATCCGGCTACGTCGGTTCACTCGTTTCTGGGCCCAGGTGGAAGCTGTGTAAAGGTTTTTCTGCATCAGGTGTTGGTGGTTTTCATTCTCGTTCGACATAACAAGTAAGGCGCCAAGACGCCGGATACTTGCCATCGACGAAGGACCCCACATGTCACGTAGTAACGCGTTGTACCCACCTTCCAAAGCCCGACTGCTGAGCGTCACCTTGCGTGGCGCCCTATGCACCGCTGCAGTGCTCGCTGTTCTGCCGACGGCCCAGGCCTGGGCGCAAGAAGCTTACGCCGAGTACGATTTCGCCATTGCCAGTGGCCCGTTGGAAGACGCGGTGGCCGAGTATTCGCGGATTGCGGGGGTAACGGTGTCGTTCGACCCTGCGGTGGCCCGAGACCGGCGCTCGCCAGGGGTAAGTGGGCACTTGAGGGCCAGTGCGGCGCTTGAGCGATTACTGATGGGCAGTGGGATGCACGCGGTACAGCGGGCGCAGAGCAGCTACACCCTTCAAGTGGTTGAGGTTGATGGAAGCGCTATCGAAATCGGGGCGACAACCATATCGGGCACAGGCCTGGGGGGAACCACCGAAAGCACTGGTTCCTACACCACCGGTACCATGCAGACTGCAACCAAGCTGCCTCTGACATTGCGCGAAACGCCTCAGTCGGTCACGGTGATCACGCGCCAGCGCATGGATGACCAGGCCATGAACACCCTGGATGATGTGGTGCGCAATACCCCGGGCATGAGCTCGCAGAAGCTCGGCCCAGACCGGCAGCGTTACTACTCCCGAGGGTTCCAGGTCGACAACATCATGTACGACGGGATCCCGACCAACGTGGGGGCCAACGCCGCCGACATCATCGCGTCGGGCGACCTGGCGATGTACGACCACGTTGAAATTGTCCGTGGTGCGACCGGCCTGATGCAGGGCGCCGGTAACCCGGCAGCCTCGATCAACCTGGTACGCAAGAAGCCCACCGCAGAGGCTCAGGCAAGCATCACTGCCAGCGCCGGCAGTTGGGACCGATATCGCTCGGAGATGGACCTCAGCGGCCCTCTCAACGACCAGGGCACGGTTCGTGGACGCTTGGTGGGTGCCTACCAGAACAACCACAGCTTCCAGGACAACATCCAGACTGAACGCGGCGTGTACTATGGCGTGTTGGAGGCAGACCTGACCGACGACACCCTGTTGACCGTCGGCGCATCCTATCAGGACGACAACAACCACGTACCGTGGGGCGGCATTCCCGTGGCGGCGGACGGCAGCGACCTGCACCTTCCTCGCTCTACCTATCTGGGCAACGACTGGGACTATTGGGACAAAGACACCACCATCGCCTTCGCCAAGCTCGAACACAGCCTCGCCAACGACTGGAAGCTCACCCTGTCGGGTAACAAGACCTGGTCAAAGCTGGATCACCTCGCCAGCAAGGTCTACAACACCAAAGATGTCTATCGCCAGATTTTCGGTGGCTACAAATACGATGACGACCAGACCGGCGTCGACGCGTTCGCCAGTGGCCCGTTCCAGCTGCTCGGTCGCGAACACCAACTGGTGGTCGGTGCCAGCGCCCGGGAAGAAACGATCAAACTGGTCGAAAACACTGACAACTCCATCTACAACGACATCGACCTCAACAACTGGGATCCGAGCCTGCGCCCCAAACCGTCGTCGCTGATCTCCACCTTCTGGCAGCAAATCGATATCCACCAGAAGAGCGCCTACGTCACGGGTCGCTTCAGCCTGGCAGACTCACTACACCTGATCCTCGGCAGCCGTCTGGACTGGTACGACTATGACGCCGAATCCCAATATGGGATGGTGAATTACAAAGTCACCCGCCACGTCACCAAGTACGCAGGCCTGATCTACGATCTGGACGATAATCACTCGGTCTACGTGAGTTACACCGATATCTTCAAACCGCAGAATAACTTGAATGCCAGCGGGGGCCTGCTGGCCCCGATCGTGGGCAAGAACTATGAAGTCGGTATCAAGGGCGAATATTTCAACGGAGCACTCAACGGCTCCATCGCGTTGTTCCGCATGGATCAGGAAAACCGTGCTCGCGTTGCAGAAGGCTGCCCGACTGCCGTAACTTGCTATGAAGCGGCAGGTAAAGTGCGCGCGCAAGGTATCGATATGGAATTGCAAGGCGCAATCACGCCTCGCTGGCAGGTTGGCGCTGGCTATACCTACACTGAGGTCAAGTACCTCAGTGATTCCAACCGCGCCAACGTCGGCCGCAGTTTCGATACAGACCTGCCCCGCCATCTGGTCAAACTCACCACCCGCTATCAATTGCCAGGCGAACTTGAGCGCTGGCGCATTGGCGGTACCGCTTATGGTCAGAACTCTGTGTACAACAAGGAGAGTGGCTACAAGGTCGAACAGGACGCCTACGCGCTGCTGGACCTGATGGTCGGCTTCAAGCCAACCGAGCATATCGACGCACGCCTGAACCTGAATAACGTATTCAACAAAAAGTACTACGTGAGCATCACCGACAGTACCGCCCGCGCCGAAAACATCTACGGCGACCCACGCAACTTGATGCTTACGGTCAAATACAGCTTTTAACAGATGAAGCAGCGCCCTGGCCCAGGCTGTGCCTTAGTCGGGGTCACAGATGAACATGATGGCCCTTAAACACAAAACCCCCGTATCGCTTGGCGATCACGGGGGTTTTGAAGTCTTTCAAGGACCGTGGAATCCCACGGCTCCCATCAGACGTTGAAGCGGAAGTGCATCACGTCACCGTCTTTGACGATGTAGTCTTTACCTTCCAGGCGCCATTTACCGGCTTCCTTGGCGCCGCTTTCACCCTTGAACTGGATGAAGTCGTCATACGCTACCACTTCGGCGCGGATGAAGCCTTTTTCGAAGTCGGTGTGGATAACACCGGCGGCCTGTGGCGCGGTGGCGCCGACGCGGACTGTCCAGGCGCGGACTTCCTGCACACCGGCAGTGAAGTAGGTCTGCAGGTTCAGCAGCTCGTAACCGGCACGGATCACGCGGTTCAGGCCAGGCTCTTCCAGGCCCAGGGCCTCGAGGAACATGTCTTTCTCTTCACCGTCGTCCAGCTCGGCGATTTCGGCTTCGATCTTGTTGCAGACCGGCACCACGACCGCGCCTTCTTCTTCGGCGATGGCACGGACTACGTCCAGGTGCGGGTTGTTGTCGAAGCCGTCTTCAGCGACGTTGGCGATGTACATCACCGGCTTGCTGGTCAGCAGGTGGAAGCCACGGATGACGGCCTTTTCGTCGTCAGCCATGTGCTTCATCAGGCTACGCGCTGGCTTGCCTTCGGTGAAGTGCGGGATCAGCTTTTCCAGGATGGCCTTTTGCGCCAGGGCTTCCTTGTCGCCGCCCTTGGCGTTGCGGGCAACCTTCTGCAGTTGCTTCTCGCAGCTGTCGAGGTCGGCGAAGATCAGCTCGAGGTCGATGATCTCGATGTCACGCTTGGGGTCGACGCTGTTGGAAACGTGAATCACGTTCTCGTCTTCGAAGCAGCGCACCACGTGGGCGATGGCATCGGTCTCGCGGATGTTGGCGAGGAACTTGTTGCCCAGGCCTTCACCCTTCGAAGCGCCCGCCACCAGGCCTGCGATGTCGACGAATTCCATGGTGGTCGGCAGGATGCGGTTAGGCTTGACGATTTCCGCCAGTGCAGCGAGGCGCGCGTCGGGCATCGGCACGATGCCGCTGTTCGGCTCGATGGTGCAGAAAGGGAAGTTCTCCGCCGCGATGCCAGACTTGGTCAGGGCGTTGAACAGGGTGGACTTGCCGACGTTGGGCAGGCCGACGATGCCGCAATTGAAACCCATGGGTATTCCCTCTCTAGGAAATCAGGCCTTCTGGCTGTGCAGTTCGCGCATCGCCTTGGCGAAATCGCCAGCGAGGACATCTGGCAGCACGCCGAGGGCAAAATCGATGCTGGCATCGAGCTTCTCCTGCTCGGCGCGCGGCGCGCGGCCCAGGACGAAGTTGGAGACCAGTTTGGCGTCGCCCGGGTGGCCAATGCCAAGCCGCAGGCGGTGGAAGTCGTTCTGGTTGCCGAGCTGCGCGATGATGTCGCGCAGGCCGTTGTGCCCACCATGGCCGCCGCCGCGTTTGAGCTTGGCGACGCCTGGAGGCAGGTCGAGTTCGTCATGCGCCACCAGGATCGCTTCCGGCTTGATGCGGAAGAAATTGGCCAAGGCCGCCACGGACTGGCCGCTACGGTTCATGTAGGTGGTGGGAATGAGCAGACGAACGTCGTTGCCCTGATGGCTGAATTTAGCCGTCAGGCCGAAATACTTGCGGTCAGCGGTCAAGGAGACGCGCTGGGCGCTGGCAATGCGTTCAACGAAAAGAGCCCCTGCGTTATGCCGGGTCTGTTCGTATTCGGGGCCGGGGTTACCCAGGCCAACGATCAACTGGATGGCGGTCACGTCAGGGGCTCTTCCTTGGAGTTGGTGGGTTACAGGGCGCGGGGCACTGTAACCCGATCAACACCGGCGTGCGAGTGGATTACTCGGCAGCGCCTTCAGCTTCTGGAGCAACGCGTGGCGCGTGAACGTTGGCAACAGCTTTGTCATCACCGTGGGCCAGAGCGACGAACTCTACGCCTTTCGGAGCTTTCAGGTCCGACAGGTGGATGATGCTGCCGACTTCGGCGTTGGCCAGGTCAACTTCGATGAACTCAGGCAGGTCTTTGGCTTCGCAAGAAACTTCGATCTCGGAAACAACGTGCGAGATCTCGCCGCCTTTCTTGATCGGGGCTTCTTCGCCGATGAAGTGAACCGGAACCTTGGCGGTCAGCTTCTGGCCAGCAACGACGCGAACGAAGTCAGCGTGCATGATGAATTGCTTGGCTGGGTGGCGCTGCATGGCCTTGACGATGACGTTTTGCTTGACGCCGTCAACGTTCAGCTCGATCACGTGGCTGTAGGCAGCTTCGTTTTCGAACAGTTTGGCGATTTCCTTCGACACGATGGTCAGGGACTCGGCGTCTTTACCGCCACCGTAGACAACGGCAGGGATGCTCAGCGAGTGACGCAGGCGGCGGCTCGCACCTTTCCCCAGGTCAGTACGCTTTTGGGCGTTCAGGATGAAATCAGTCATTTTGCTTCTCCAAAATAGCCATCTCCCGCAGGCGTTTGCGACCAGCGCCAAACGGGGTGGGCAAAAAAGCCCCGCCCCAACACATGCTGGGGCGGGGCGCTTCACATCAACACGTGTTCCGCTTAGCGGAACATCGCACTGATCGATTCTTCATTGCTGATGCGGCGTACCGCTTCAGCGACAACCGGTGCGATATCCAACTGGCGGATACGGTCACAGGCTTGAGCAGCGGCGGACAGCGGAACGGTGTTGGTCACCACCAGCTCGTCCAGTACCGACTTCTCGATGTTCTCGATCGCGCGGCCCGACAGGACAGGGTGCGTGCAGTAGGCGTAAACCTTGGCAGCGCCGTGTTCTTTCAGGGCTTTGGCCGCGTGGCACAGGGTGCCGGCGGTGTCGACCATGTCGTCTACCAGGATGCAAGTGCGCCCTTCGACGTCGCCGATGATGTGCATAACCTCGGAGTGGTTAGCCTTTTCGCGGCGTTTATCGATGATACCCAGATCGACACCCAGGGACTTGGCGACGGCGCGTGCGCGCACGACACCACCGATGTCCGGAGAGACGATCATCAGGTTCTCGAAACGCTGGTCTTCGATATCGTCGACCAATACGGGCGAGCCGTAAATGTTGTCGACAGGAATATCGAAGAAACCCTGGATCTGGTCAGCGTGCAGGTCGACGGTGAGTACACGGTCGATACCTACGACAGTGAGCATGTCAGCGACGACTTTGGCGCTGATAGCAACACGTGCCGAACGCGGACGGCGGTCCTGGCGGGCGTATCCGAAGTAAGGAATCACGGCGGTGATTCGGGATGCTGAGGAGCGGCGGAAGGCGTCGGCCATCACTACCAGTTCCATCAGGTTATCGTTGGTCGGGGCACAGGTCGGCTGAATAATGAAGACGTCTTTACCGCGGACATTTTCATTGATCTCAGTGCTGATCTCGCCGTCGGAGAATTTACCGACAGAGACGTCACCGAGAGGGATATGCAGCTGACGTACGACACGCCGAGCCAGATCGGGGTTAGCGTTCCCCGTAAAGACCATCATCTTGGACACGCGCAGTACCTGAAGGCTGAGGGTATACCTGGATGAGTATAAGGAAAATGGCAGGGGCGGCTGGATTCGAACCAACGCATGGCAGGATCAAAACCTGCTGCCTTACCGCTTGGCGACGCCCCTGTATCTGTTGCTGCGAGCGCTATGCACTCGACTTCTTGACCAGACTTTGCAGCTTGCGATGCAACATCGAAATATTGCTTCCTTTCGCCACAAACCCTGTTTGGGTCGCTGAAAGAAGGGCCAGAACTTTATCAGCTTCGGCTTTGCTTGGGAAGGCCCCAAACACACAACTTCCAGTTCCGGTTAGCCGAGCTTCGGTAAATTTACCCAGAGAATTCAATGCGTTTCGAACTTCTGGATAACGCTGCTCAACCACCCGTTGGCAGTCATTTCGACTGTTTCCCTCGGGAACGGGGCGCATCTTAAGGGGGAGGGAATCACGTGTCAACTGCGGATGTGAAAAAATTTCTACAGTACTGACAGACACTTGCGGCACCAGCACGACATACCAGGGTTCGTCAGGGTCGACCGGGGTCAGTTGTTCGCCGACACCCTGGGCGAATGCCGCGTGGCCGCGAACGAATACCGGCACGTCGGCGCCCAGGCTCAGGCCCAGGGCCGCCAGGCGGTCTTCATCCCAGCCCAGTTGCCATAAGTGCGCCAGCGCCAGCAGGGTGGTCGCGGCATCCGAGCTGCCGCCACCGATGCCACCGCCCATGGGCAAGACCTTGGTCAGCCAGATATCGGCGCCAAGCGTTGTGCCGGATTGTGCTTGCAGTTTGCGTGCTGCACGTACGATCAGGTTGCTGTCGTGGGGCACCGCCTCGATGTCGGTGTGCAGGCGGATTACGCCGTCTTCTCGCAGGGCGAAGGTCAATTCGTCGGCGTGGTCGAGGAACTGGAAGACGGTTTCCAGTTCGTGGTAACCGTCCGGGCGGCGGCCGATGATGTGCAGCCACAGGTTGAGCTTGGCCGGGGCCGGCAGGGTGAGCGTGTTCATCGATCAGTGCCCCAGCTGGCGTGGCTGCCAATCCTTGACCACCAGGGTCACGTCGAGGTCCTTGCCGTGCAGTTTCAGGCGCTCGGGCAGCCAGTAGCCATTCTGCTCGGTGTAGCTCAGGTACTGGACCTGCCAGCCATCCTGGTCGAGGCTGGCCAGGCGGCTGTCGCCGTCCAGGGTCAGCTTGCTCTTGCTGTCGGGCGCGGGCAGGCCACGCACCCACCAGACCAGGTGGGAAACCGGCAGTTGCCAGCCCAGTTGTTCTTCCAGCAGGGCCTCGGGGCTGGTCGCTTCGTAGCGGCCCTGGTTGGCCACTTCCAGCACCACGCCACCGGGGCGGCCGGTCAGGCGGGCGGCGCCACGGCCCAATGGGCCAGCCAGGCGGATGTCGTAGTAGTCCTGGCGTTGCAGCCAAAACAACGTGCCGCTGCCGGAATCGCGCGGGGCGCGGATGCCGACCTTGCCGTTGATCTGCCAGCCATCCAAGGTGCTTAGTTGCGCCTTGTGCTGGCGCCACTGCTGCGGGTCGCCTTGGCCCTGCAGGGCTTCGCGGCTACCGAAGCCGGCGCAGCCCGCGAGCAGGGCGATCAGGGTGAAGGTGATTAAATGGCGCAGGAACATGGCGTTAAAGGGTCTCTGATCCGGTCAGGCGCAGTACGGTCTTGCGCAGGATAGGGCTGTCGGGCTGGGCTTCGAAGGCCTTGGCCCAGACCTGGCGGGCTTCACGGCGCTTGCCGTTGGCCCACAGGACTTCGCCCAGGTGAGCGGCCACTTCATGGTCGGGGAAGCGCGCCAGGGCCTGGCGCAGGTAGCCTTCGGCTTCGTCGAGTTTGCCCTGGCGGTAGGCGACCCAGCCCAGGCTGTCGAGCACGGCCGGGTCGTCCGGCGTCAGCTGGTGGGCTTTGTCGATCAGCGCCTTGGCTTCGGCGTAGCGGGTGGTGCGGTCGGCCAGGGTGTAACCCAGGGCGTTCAGCGCCATGGCGTTTTCGGGTTCGCGGGCGATGATGGCGCGCAGGTCTTTTTCCATCTGCGGCAGGTCGTCACGCTTTTCGGCCAGCATGGCGCGGGTGTAAAGCAGGTTGAGGTCGTCCGGGTAGCGCTGGATGGCCTGCTGCAGCACCTGGTTGGCCTGGGCATCCTTGTTGTTGTTGCTGTAGCTTTCCGATTCGATCAGGTACAGCTGCACAGCGACGTCCGGCTGCGCCTCGCGGGCTTCGGCGAGCAGGCGCGAGGCCTCGCTGCCGCGGCCGTTGGCAATCAGGATATCGGCCTGGCGCAGTTGCGCCGGCAGGTAGTCGGGGCCGGGGCCGACCAGGGCGTATTCGCGCAAGGCGGCTTCAGGGTCGTGGCGCTCTTCGCGGATGCGGCCCAGGTTCAGGTGGGCGGCATCGACGTTGCTGTCACGCTCGACCAGCTCCTGCAGGTAGCCTTCGGCTTCATCCCAGTCTTTGTTTTCCAGGCAGACCAGGGCCAGCGAGTAACGCAGCTCATCGTCTTCGGGGTACTGCTGGACCAGGCTGATGAACTCGCTTTTGGCATCGGCCATGCGGTCCTGCTCGACCAGGGTGCGGGCGTAGGTCAGGCGCAGGCGTTTGTCATCCGGGTTGTCGCGGATCGCACCGCGCAGCAGGGGCAGGGCCTCTTTGCCGCGGTCGAGGGCTTGCAGCAGGCGGGCGCGCAGCAGGACCGGGGCGATCTCGCCGTCTTGCGGCGGGTGCGCCTCAAGCAGCTCAAGCGCTTCTTCGGTCTTGCCGTCCTGGTTCAGCAGCAGCGCCTTACCGAACACCAGTTGGCCGTTGTCCGGGTATTTGACCAGCAGGCGTTCGAAGCTCTGCAGCAAGCCGTCGCGGGTGCTCTGGTCGGTCTCGGCGGCGGACAGGGCGAGGAAGTCGAAATGGGTATCGCCCTGGCCCTGCAGGACTTTCTCCATGTAGACCATGGCATCGTCGTAGCGCCCGGCACGGGCCAGCTGGATGGCGGCGGCGCGTTGGGCGTCGAGGTTGTCTGGGTCGTTGCGGGCCCAGACCAGGGCGTTGTCCAAGGCCGGCTCGTCGGCGCCGAGGTATTCGGCGATACGGTAGGCACGCTCGGAGACGCCAGGGTCCTGGGTCTTTTCGGCCTGGTCGGTGTAGTTGGCCAGGGCGATGTCGAAGCGGTTGCGCTGGCCGGCCAGCTCCGCGACCAGCAGGCTATAAAGGGTGTCTTGCTTGAACGAACCGTACACCACGGGTTTTTCGGCCTCGCCTGTGCCGGCCTCGGCAACGGGAGGCTCGGCTTTTTGCGGGGCCAGGCTCTGGCAACCCTGGAGCAGGGCGAAGGCAAGCAGCAGTGCGTAGGGTCTGTTCATAAAAAGGCTTAAAAGGACTCACCGGCGGTCGGAGCATGATGACACAAGCGCGGTGGCAAACCCACCTGCGAAGCATTTGGTTAACTGCGACCATGGCAGGGGCAAGCAGGTTCCGGGTGAGCGCTGGCAGGTGATATTCCGGCGCTATCACGACAATAGCGAACGGTGGTTGTTCTGGAACCTGCGAAAGAGGACAATTATCGGCTTCTCGTCATAACCAGCGACCTTGCATGGCCTTTCTTGCACTTGGTATCAACCATAAGACTGCCTCGGTAGACGTACGCGAGCGCGTGGCGTTTACCCCAGAGCAGCTGGTGGACGCCCTGCAGCAGCTCTGCCGACTGACCGCCAGCCGTGAAGCGGCGATCCTGTCGACTTGCAACCGTAGCGAGCTTTATATAGAGCAGGACCACTTGTCTGCCGACGCGGTGCTGCATTGGCTGGCCGATTATCACCGCCTGAGCCTGGATGAACTGCGCGCCAGCGCCTACATCCATGAAGAGCACGACGCTGTGCGGCACATGATGCGCGTGGCCTCGGGCCTTGACTCGCTGGTGCTTGGCGAGCCGCAGATCCTCGGCCAGATGAAGTCTGCCTACGCCGTGGCGCGTGAGGCCGGCACTGTCGGCCCGCTGCTCGGGCGCCTGTTCCAGGCCACCTTCAGTGCCGCCAAGCAGGTGCGCACCGACACCGCGATCGGCGAGAACCCGGTCTCGGTGGCGTTCGCCGCGGTGAGCCTGGCGCGGCAGATCTTCAGTGACCTGGGCCGCAGCCAGGCGCTGCTGATTGGCGCCGGCGAGACCATCACCCTGGTCGCCCGCCACCTCCACGAACAAGGCGTGCGGCGTATCGTCGTGGCCAACCGGACCCTGGAGCGCGCCAGTACCCTGGCCGAGCAGTTTGGCGCCCATGCCGTGCTGCTGGCCGACATCCCGCAAGAGCTGGCCAACAGCGACATCGTCATCAGCTCCACCGCCAGCCAGTTGCCGATCCTCGGCAAGGGCGCGGTCGAGAGCGCGCTGAAGCAACGCCGGCACAAGCCGATCTTCATGGTCGACATCGCCGTCCCGCGTGACATCGAGCCCGAAGTCGGCGAACTCGATGACGTTTACCTCTACACCGTCGATGACCTGCACGATGTGGTCGCAGAAAACCTCAAGAGCCGCCAGGGCGCTGCCCAGGCGGCCGAAGAGCTGGTGTCGGTGGGCGCCGAAGACTTCATGGTGCGCCTGCGCGAGCTGGCTGCGGTGGACGTGCTCAAGGCCTACCGCCAGCAAAGCGAGCGGCTGCGGGATGAAGAACTGCAAAAAGCCCAGCGTCTGCTGGCCAACGGCGGCAACCCCGAAGACGTGCTGGCCCAACTGGCCCGGGGCCTGACCAACAAACTCCTGCACGCCCCCAGTGTGCAGCTGAAAAAGCTCTCGGCCGAGGGCCGCCTCGATGCGCTGGCCATGGCCCAGGAACTCTTTGCCCTCAACGAGGGCTCGACGGACAAATCCTCGCAATGAAAGCGTCGCTGCTGAACAAACTGGATATCATCCAGGACCGCTTCGAAGAACTGACCGCACTGCTCGGTGACGCTGAAGTCATCTCCGACCAGACGCGTTTCCGCGCCTATTCCCGCGAATACGCCGAAGTCGAGCCGGTCTACGCTGCCTATCAAGCGTGGCGCAAAGTCCAGGACGACCTCGAAGGCGCCCAGGCGCTGCTCAAGGACAGCGACCCGGACATGCGTGAAATGGCCGTGGAAGAAGTGCGCGAAGCCAAGGAGCAATTGCTGACGCTGGAAGCCCAGCTGCAACGCATGCTGCTGCCCAAGGACCCTAACGATGGGCGCAACGTGTTCCTCGAAATCCGCGCCGGCACCGGTGGCGACGAGGCGGCGATCTTCTCGGGCGACTTGTTTCGCATGTATTCGCGCTATGCCGAGAAGCGTGGCTGGCGCCTGGAGATTCTTTCCGAGAACGAAGGCGAACACGGCGGCTACAAGGAAATCATTGCCCGTGTCGAAGGCGAAAGCGTGTACGGCAAGCTCAAGTTCGAATCGGGCGCACACCGCGTGCAGCGCGTGCCGGAGACCGAATCCCAAGGCCGTATCCACACCTCGGCGTGCACCGTGGCGGTGCTGCCCGAGCCCGACGAGCAGGCCGCGATCGAAATCAACCCGGCCGACTTGCGCGTGGACACCTACCGCGCCTCCGGCGCCGGCGGCCAGCACATCAACAAGACCGACTCGGCGGTGCGCATCACCCACTTGCCCACCGGTATGGTGGTCGAGTGCCAGGAAGAACGTTCGCAGCACAAAAACCGCGCCCGCGCGATGTCCTGGCTGTCGGCCAAGCTCAACGACATGCAGACCAGCGCCGCGCAGAACGCCATTGCCAGTGAGCGCAAGCTGCTGGTGGGCTCCGGTGACCGCTCCGAGCGTATCCGCACCTACAATTATCCACAGGGCCGGGTTACCGATCACCGCATCAACCTGACCTTGTATTCGCTGGACGACATCCTCGCCGGTGGCGTAGACGCCGTGATCGAACCGCTGTTGGCCGAATACCAGGCCGATCAACTGGCCGCCCTGGGGGACTGATGACCATCATCGCCAGCTTGCTGCGCAATGCGCAGTTGCCCGAATCGCCCACCGAGCGGCTGGATGCCGAACTGTTGCTGGCTGCGGCCATCGGCAAGTCGCGCAGCTACCTGCATACTTGGCCCGAGCGCATCGTCAGCAGCGAAGCGGCCGACACCTACGCCGGTTACCTGCAGCGCCGCCGTAGTGGCGAGCCGGTCGCCTATATCCTTGGGCAGCAAGGGTTCTGGAACATTGACCTGGAAGTGGCGCCGCATACGCTGATCCCGCGTCCGGACACCGAGCTGCTGGTCGAGACTGCCCTTGAGCTTCAGCCAGCAACCCCGGCCAAGGTGCTCGACCTGGGCACCGGGACCGGGGCCATTGCCCTGGCGTTGGCCGGCGATCGCCCGGCCTGGCAGGTGACGGCGGTAGACCGGGTGGAGGAGGCGGTCGCGTTGGCCGAGCGTAATCGACAGCGCCTGGGGCTGGCTAACGTCCAGGTGCGTGTCAGCCACTGGTTCGATGGCCTGGGCGATGCGCGCTTTGACCTGATTGTCAGCAACCCGCCGTACATCGCCAGTGAAGACCCGCACCTGGTCGCCGGCGACGTGCGCTTCGAGCCCAGCAGCGCGCTGGTGGCGGGCGCCGATGGCCTGGACGACCTGCGCGTGATTGCCGCCCAGGCGCCACGTCACCTGCTGCCAGGTGGCTGGTTGTTGTTGGAGCACGGCTACGATCAGGCCGCAGCGGTGCGAGCCTTGCTGGCTGAGCACGGCTTTAGCGAGGTGGCCAGCCGCACGGACCTGGGCCGCCATGAACGCATTACCCTGGGGCGCCTGCCATGCTGAGTGATCAGGAACTGTTGCGCTACAGCCGGCAGGTCTTGCTGGCGCAGATCGATATCGACGGCCAACTGCGGCTCAAGCAGAGCAAGGCCCTGATCGTCGGCCTCGGTGGCTTGGGCTCGCCTGTCGCGCTGTACCTGGCAGCGGCGGGCGTGGGTGAGCTGCACCTGGCGGACTTCGACACCGTTGACCTGACCAACCTGCAACGCCAGGTGATCCACGACAGCGCCAGCGTCGGCATGAGCAAGGTGGACTCGGCGCTGCAGCGCCTGGAGGCGATCAACCCAGAGATCAGCCTGGTCGCTCATCGCCAGGCGTTGGACGAGGACTCGCTGGCCGCTGCGGTGGCGGCGGTCGACCTGGTGCTGGACTGCTCCGACAACTTTTCTACCCGCGAGGCGGTCAACGCTGCGTGCGTTGCTGCCGGTAAACCGCTGGTCAGTGGCGCGGCGATCCGCCTCGAAGGCCAGCTGTCGGTGTTCGACCCGCGGCGTGACTACAGCCCTTGCTACCACTGCCTGTATGGCCATGGCAGCGAGGCTGAACTGACCTGCAGCGAAGCCGGTGTAATCGGCCCGCTGGTGGGGCTGGTAGGTAGCCTGCAGGCCCTGGAAGCCATGAAACTCTTAGCTGGGTTCGGCGAGCCGCTGGTGGGCCGCCTGTTGCTGATCGATGCCCTCGGCACGCGCATTCGTGAGCTGCGGGTCAAGCGCGACCCAGCTTGCGCGGTCTGTGGCAAGCGCGATGGCTGAGCGTTCGGCGCCGATTGGCGTAATGGATTCGGGGGTCGGCGGTTTGTCGGTACTGGCCGAGATCCAGCGCCTGCTGCCTAACGAATCACTGCTGTATGTGGCCGATTGCGGGCACGTGCCTTACGGTGAAAAGTCGGCGGATTACATCCGCCAGCGCTGCCGGCGTATTGCCGAGTTCTTCCAGCAGCAGGGCGCCAAGGCCTTTGTCCTGGCCTGTAATACCGCGACAGTGGCGGCCGTTGCCGACCTGCGCGAGCTGTACCCGCAATGGCCGCTGGTGGGCATGGAGCCAGCGGTAAAGCCGGCTGCTGCAGCCACCCGCTCCGGCGTGGTCGGCGTGCTGGCCACGACCGGCACCTTGCAGAGCGCCAAGTTCGCGGCGTTGCTCGACCGCTTCGCCAGCGATGTGCGCGTGGTCACCCAGCCTTGCCCCGGCCTGGTCGAGCGGATCGAAACCGGCGACCTGAGCAGCCCGGCCTTGCGCCAGTTGTTGCTCGGCTACGTGCAGCCGCTGCTGGCGGCTGGCTGCGACACGCTGATCCTGGGTTGCACGCATTACCCCTTCCTGCGCACGCTGCTGGCCGACATGGTGCCGGCGGACGTAGCCATCATCGATACCGGCGCCGCCGTGGCGCGTCAATTGCAGCGTCTGTTGAGCGCCAGCGACCTGCTGGCTGAGGGCCCGGCAGTGGATACCCGCTTCTGGACCAGTGCCGACCCACAATCCCTGAGAAAAATCCTACCGTTGCTGTGGCAGAAGTCCGACAGTGTGCAACGCTTTACGTTGTGAAAAAAACGTGAAAATCAGATGAACTATCGTACCACTGCCGATTTCTACCGATTTGCCTGACACGAGGCGAACACTAACAACAGCATTAGGAAGAAGGATGTTTCTTATGAGGAAACTGCTCGGCTTGGCGGCGGCTGCCGTCTTTACCTTGGGGCAAGCAGTGTCGGCGCAGGCGGCCGATGTTTCATTTTCGGTGGGGCAGACGGGGGACTCGACCATGGTCTACCGGCTGGGTCTGCAATCGAACTGGGACGCGAGCTGGTGGCAGACCAGCGTTGGCCACCTGACCGGGTATTGGGATGGGGCTTACACCTACTGGGATGGCGACAAGACCGCGAGCAACCACAGCCTGTCGTTCGCACCGGTATTCGTTTATGAGTTTGCGGGGGATTCGGTAAAGCCCTATATCGAGGCCGGGATTGGCGTCGCGGCCTTTTCCAGCACCGAGCTTGAAAGCAATGAGCTGGGTTCGGCGTTCCAGTTCGAAGACCGAATCGGTTTTGGTCTGCGCTTTGCGGGCGGGCATGAAATTGGTGTACGGGCCATTCACTATTCCAATGCTGGCATCAAGCAACCTAACGACGGTGTAGAGAGCTACAGCCTGCATTACCGCATGGCGCTCTAAGCTATCCCGCACCGTTGTAGGAGCAGCCTTGCGCTGCGAAGAGGCCGGTAATAGCAGCAGAGATTCTTTGTGGTCTCACCGGCCTCGTGGGAGCAGATGGGTGGGCGTGAAGGTGGTGCGTTTCGAGTGCGGGGGGGGGTGCAATGGGGGTCGGTGTTGGGGGCTGGAGCCGGGCTTACCGCCTGGCGCTCTATGATACGGGGGGGGG